>NZ_JBEXPR010000030.1:0-93520 GCF_040612135.1 Streptomyces sp. NPDC006458
ATCAGCCTGTACTGTCTCAGCGACCAGCAGCACATCAACAACGTCAGCAGCTTCCTCAGCACGGTGATCAACGCCGTGGCGACGCTCACCCCCGGCCCCTACATCCACCTCGGCGGTGACGAGACCCCCCAGGCCACCTCGTCCCAGTACGCCGCGTACGTCTCCGCCGCCACCTCGGCGGCCACCGCCCGCGGCAAGACCGTGATGGGCTGGAGCCAGCTCGGCCAGGCGCCCATCCCCTCGGGCAGCATCATGCAGTTCTGGGGCGACACCTCCGACCGTCAGAGTGTCGGCAGCAAGAGTGAGAGCGAGGACATCCAGTTCGCCCGCAACGCGGTCGCGCAGGGTGCCAAGTTCGTCATGTCCCCGGCCGATCACGCCTACCTGGACATGAAGTACGACTCGAGCACCCCCTACGGGCTCAGCTGGGTCGGCTACGTCCCGGTGCAGAAGGCCTACGACTGGGACCCGACCACCACCACCGCCAAGCCGAACGGCAGTGCGTCGGTCGTCCCGGCCGACAAGATCGCCGGCGTCGAGGCGGCGCTGTGGGCCGACCGGGCCTACTCGCCCAGCACCAGCCTGCCCACCTCCACCAGCCAGTTCCCCGAGCCCTCCGTCTACGCCGACCTCATGAGCTTCCCGCGGCTGCCCGCCATCGCGGAGATCGGCTGGTCCCCGCAGTCCACCCACGACTGGAAGAAGTTCCGCGTCCGCCTGGCCGAGCAGGGGCCGCGCTGGACCGCCGCCGGCATCGGCTACTACCGCGCCTCCGACGTCCCCTGGCCCAGCGCGTAAACCGGCCTCGAAGGCGTCCGCACCGCCACCCTCGGCGGCCAGGCGCTGGACAGCAGCACGGTCGGGCGAAAAGTTGATGAGGGCACCGCGGTTCGGCAGCCGCGGTGCTCCCTCCCCAGAGTTGGCCGCTGCAGCGTGACTGCAGCTACGAAGGTGAAACCGAACATTGAAGAGGCCCACCTGAGGACAAGGCGCTTCAGGTCGTGGTCCCCGAGTAACCGGCCCGTCTCGTACGGCCGTTGAGCAACCCGCCGACCCCTCCCTGCGCACCCCGGGGCTGCCCCGTGGTGAGCTGGGGAGGGGTCGGCGAACTCGGTCATGCGGGTCGCCGACCTCCAGGGGGCAACTCGCCGTGGCCTGTGCTTCCCCGGTGCCGAGGAAGGCCCCGGCGTTGTCGGCGCAGATCAGGGCCAATGACACCCGGAATCTCTGACGCGGACGACGACTCGCGTTCTCACGCGATTGCCTGCGCCCACACGGTGACACGCCCGCATTCACCGGAGTCCCGAGTGTCCCCCCGCCCGATGCGCGGCGCGTGGTGAAGTCGTCTTCACGTCGTGCCGCCAGGCGGTCGAGCAGCGTGCCGCCCCGGCTGCGGTCGTAGCCGCGGGCCACTTGAGCCACGTGGGGTCGTCGAGCCGGCGCAACAAGGTCAGCAGATCCGCTTCCTGTGCCGTCACGACGCACGACGTGGCGCCCGGGCGACTGACCTCGCGAGCCCTGCACCGCTCATCGAACTCAGCGGGCGGGTATGCCTTGGGGCCCCGGCGGAGCGCAAACCCCTCTGTGTGCGGGCCTGTCGACGCGGAGGGATCCGGGTGCGCGTGTCCGTGCACGGCACGGCGAATCAGCTCGCCCGCCACCGGACCCACTGTCCGGGGAGCAGTCGGACTGCCGGCGGCCCGCTTGGCCGGGGCGGCAGCCCGAACAGCGGTCGGGGCAGCGCGAGGCCGGCCGGCGCCACGTTCCCGCGGGCAAGCGGCCTGACCACCCCGGGACTGCTGTGTCCAGGACGTCCTGACCCGCTGAACCGTGTTCTCCAAGGCACCTCTCCCTCACCGGGCCCGATGCAGCAGTGTGCTCCGCGTCACGCGTCGCAAAAGGTGCCCAAGTTACCCAGATCACAGCGCAAATGGTCATTCAGCGTCCATGCTCGAAACGGACAAAGAAGCCTGAAGTCGAGCGCATCGGCATCGACTTGGACGCATCGCACTGAAGTGACCCATGCCACAGCGTTCGTGACGTCCTGCCTCGTTCCCCCTGGAAAGGTGCCCACCATGGCCGCTTACCTGTGCCCGCCTGCCGTGATACACGGCGAGAACACCGTGAAGACCAGCGAGATCGTGGCGGAAGTACGCGGCCGTCACCCGCATGCGGCGTGGGCGCCACGCGTCGACGGCATCGCGGCCAGTACGGGCATCGAAAGCCGCGGGTGGATGCTGCCGCTGGAGACCGCCGTCGCGCCCGGCAAGGGGAGCGGTCTGCCGGCTGCCGGTATCGGGCCGGCCCGAGAGGCGCTGACCGCCGACGGGTTCAGCGAACAGGACGTGAATCGGGTGATCGCCGCCCTTGAGGCGATACCCGCGCCGCAGACCGTCCAGGAGCGCACCGCCCCGGCCTGGGCGGCCGTGCAGTCCTACGGGGAACGTGCGGCGCGCGGTGCCCTGCAGATCGCCGGCCTGGACGCCTCGGACGTCGACTGCTTGATCACCAGTAACTCCACCACCCCGGCGCTGCCGGGGCTGGACGTCGCTCTGGCCAACAAGCTCCCGCTCCGCAACGACGTGATGCTGTTGCCGGCCACGCAGTGGGCCTGCATCGCCGGGACCCGCTCCCTGGCACTGGCAGCGGATCTCGTGGCCGCGGACCCGGACCGGGTGGTCCTGGTCGTGATAGCGGAGGCACTGAGCACGACCTACCAGCCCGCCGACGACACGCTCGAGTCCTTGATCGTCCGGTTGCTGTTCGCGGACACCGCGGTCGCCGCGGTGGTCACGGGCCGCCCGAGGCCCGAGTCGATACTGCGGCTGGGCGCCGCCTGGCACCACACCGTGCCCGACACCCAGGACCTGCACCGACTGGAGACACGGGAGGACGGCACCCACTTCGTGATGGACCGGCGCGGGCCGCGCGCCGTACAGGAGACGGTCACCGCGATGTGGGAGTGGCTGCAGGCCCGCTACCGGGACGACCCCGACTCCTGGCACCCCGACGTTCTGCTCGCGCACCCCGGCGGGACGCGAGTACTGGAGTACATGGAGCAGACGATGCCCGACGGGTGGCCGTCGGGGCTGCTGGACTACAGCCGGGACAGCTACACCAGCGGCAACCGCGGAGGCGCCGCCGTGTTCGACATCCTGCGCAGAGCGCACGACGCCGGGCAGGAAGCGGGCAGTCGTGCCGTCCTGTACGCGGCGGCCCCGGGCCTCACGGCCACCGCCCTGGAGGGGGAGTGGCTGTAGCGCGGACTCGCGCCACCCGTACCGGTCGTCGCCCGTACCGTCGGTGGCACCGTCCGGCGAGCGCACGCCGCCCGGCCCACCCGCGGCCGTGTCACCTCGCGACCGATGCCCAGACCACCTTGCCGGTGTCCGTCCACCGCACCCCCCACCGGGTGGTGAGTCCGTGCACGACGTACAAGCCACGACCACCGTCGTCGAGGGGCTCGTTGCGACCCAGCCGCGGCCTGCCGTTGCCGGTGTCGCCCACCTCGCACAGCAGCTCGTGACCGGACCTGATCAGCCGTACCGTGAGGGGTCCGGCGGCGAAGCGGACCGCGTTGGCGACCAGTTCGCTGACCACCAGCAGCACGCTGTCCCGGATGTCATCTCTGATGTGCCATTGGCCCAGCAGCGCGAAGACCAGCGTGCGGGCCCGGGCGGCCGCGTCGCCGCGGGCGGGCAGACGCCAGGTCGCGGTGTCCCCCTTGCGGTAGCCGATCATGCGCGCGAGCAGCAGGGTCACGTCGTCGCGCCGGCTCACAGGCGCCAGCGCGGAGACCACGCGCCGCGCCGCGGGCTGCAGGGCATCCCAGGGATGCACCGTGGACACGGCGTCCGCCAGCCTGCCGATGCCCTCGTCGATCGACAGGGCGGGGTCCTCCACCAGGCCGTCGGTGTAGAGGGCGAGCAACGAGCCCGGGGGTGCGGCGAACGCGTGCACGTCGAACGGTTCCCGCAGCGCGAACTCGGCACCCAGCCCAGGGTGGGGGCGTACTGCGACCGGGCTCGCGGGCCCGTCGGGGGGCACCAGGATCGGGGGGAGGTGGCCGGCGCTGGCCAGCGCCACGTGGTTGCTCACCGGATCGTAGACGGCGATGCAGCAGGTCGATCCGAGGGCGCTGTAACCGGCCGCCAGCCCGGACTCCGCGTCGTCCAGCAGTGCCACGGTCTCGTCCAGGTGCTCCAGCACCTCGTCGGGTGCCAGCCCCGCGGACAGCAGCGCGCGGGCCTCCATACTCAGCTGTCCCATGGTCGCCGCGGCTCCCAGGCCGTGCCCCACGACATCACCGACCATCAGCGCGGTACGGCCGTCCGGCAGCGGAAAGCTGTTCACCCAGTCACCGCCGACACCCGCGCTGTCGGGGGTGGCGGGCTGGTAGATGCTGGCGGTCTCGATGGTGTCGCCGCTGGACCGTGGCAGCAGTCGGCGCTGCAGCGCCAGCACCTGAGTGTGCTCGCGCTGGTGCTGACGGGCCAGGTCCACGTGATGGGAGGTCCTGGCCACCAGCTCCTGCAGGTCGAGCAGCTCGCTGTCGTCGAAGGGGCGCTCCGTCCGTCGCCAGACCTCCGCCACACCCAGAACGACAGGCGGCGTGCCGTCCAGGACGAGCGGTATGCACGCCACACCCGCCGCCCGGTCGCCGGGTACCAGGGCATGTACCAGCCGCGGACTGTCGAGTACCCGCTCGATCGCCTCCCGGTCGGGTATGACGATGGCCTGCGCGGCATCGTCACGCCGTATCGCCTGCGACAGCAGGCGACTCGCGTCGCCGGGAAGATCGTCGCCCGGAGTCACGTAGCCGTCGGGCCACGCCCGGTCCGGCACCAGGGCCGCCCGCCGCAGGTGGATGCGCCCCTGCGGCTGCTCGGTGACCACCTCGCCCGTCCACACGGCGAAGTCGAGGTCGATGGCGGCCACGTCTCCCCAGGCCAGCAATGACTCCGCCAGCGACTGCGCGGTCTCGCCGATGTCCAACGAGGTGCCGATCGCGGTCTCAGCGGCGTACAGGTGCAGCCTCCTGGCCATGGCGATCAGAGAGACGGTCAGGCCCTCCTGAGGCGCCGCGGCGGCCAGGATGCTCATCGAGACCACCAGCTCCGACCCGTCGCCGCGCCGCAGGCGCTGGACCCGGGCGACGTGCGGCTCACCGGTCTCCAGGACCTGCCGCAGCCGCCGGGTGACCGTCGGCACGTCCCACGGAGGCAGAAGATCGACGAAGGCGCTCCCGGTCACGGCCTCCACCCCCGCGAAGACGGGGGCGTCCAGATTGCAGCGGGTGATTCGCAGATCCCGGTCCAGGTTGACCGCGCCGAGGATCTGCTCCTGACGGCCGGGCGCCGGAGCGGCGTGTACGTGCTGGCGGGCGGTGCTGTCGCCCTGCGGGTCGGCAGAACCGGCGGCCGCTGCCGCTGGGCCGCGCGGGATGTACTTCCCCAAAGCGCTGCTGACCATGTCGAACGGCGACGCAGAGGAGGGGGAGGGGGTGGAGTTCATGCGGCTCCCTCAGCTCGCTCGCCAGCCCCGGCACAGCGCCGGGGCCGTACCAGAACCCGGGCGACAGGTCCCGAGATTCCTGACCGCACACTTCATTCAATAACACCCCGGCCCGCTTCGCCCACACCAGCGGATCACGCTGAGCGCGGACAGTGACCGAAGGCAACGTTCGGTGATGGGTGGCGGGCGTGGCGCAGCGCGCCCTGCGCCCGCAGCGTCGCCGGATGGTCCAGTCAGAACACATGATCTCCGGGCGGGGTCAGAGGAGAGCGACGTTGTGCGGAGGCCTTCGCCGCCTCGGTGAACGCATGCGCCGAGCCTCGGTGTTGCCTACTCTTTGAGTCGGCTGTCAGCCGGGGTGCGGCGGATCAGGCGTCGTTCGGGGATTTCGGCCGGCGCGGCTGAAGTGGTTGGTGCGGCGGGTGGTCCTTGTGACGAGGCGAGGCGGGGGCCGTAGCGCTTGGCCAGCGGGTCCGCGCTGACGCCGTGGCCCAGGACGCTGAGCAGCACGGTGAAGGCGATCGCCGTGACGGCCGGCCGGACCGCGGGCTCGGCGAGGTCCTCCAGGGCGAGCAGTCCGAAGACGACGGATGCCAGGCCGCGTGGTCCGAACCAGCCCACGAACAGTACGGCGGGCCGGCCGAGACGGGTCCCCGCCAGTGCGAGCGCCACCGGCAGTATCCGGACCACCGTCAGGCTGAGCACCGCGTACAGCGCCGTCTGCCAGGTCAGGGCCTCCATGGCCGGTACCACCGCGATCACTCCGAACATCAGCCAGACCAGCAGCGAGAGCAGGGCGCCGGTCTCCTCGACGAAGGGGACCAGTCTGGCGGCCGGGCCGCCCGCCGCGGTGAAGGCCAGGCCGCCGGTGAACGCCGCGATGAACCCGTTGCCGTCCAGTGCCACCGAGGTGGCGTAGCAGCACAGTGCCAGGCCCAGGACCGCGGCGGCGGCGAAGCCCTCGGCGACCCAGCCGCGGTCGCGGCCCAGCTTGATCAGCCGGCCACCGCCACCGCCGACCACAGCGCCGATCAGCAGGCCCAGCGCGAGTTCGGCCACGGCCTTCCCCGGCCCGGTGTCGCCGATGTGTTCGACGGTGGACGCCCCCGCGATGGCGACCAGCACGACGGGAGTCGCGATCCCGTCGTTGAGTCCGCTCTCGACGTTGAGCAGCCGTCTGATCCTGTCCGGGACAGCCGGGTTGACCATGACGGCCGCGCCCAGCGCCGCATCGGTGGGAGCCAGCGCCGCGCCGACGAGCAGGGCGAGCCAGCCGGTCCCCACCCCGGGCAGGATGAAGGCGGCCAGCGTACCCAGGCCGATGGACAGCGGCAGCCCGAGGAGCAGCAGCCGCAGGCACAGTCCCAGATCCGGGCGCAGCCGGCGCAGCCCGACCCGGGACGCGTCCGAGAACAGCACCAGAGCCAGCGTCGCCTCGGCCAGGACCTTCACCACTTCCGGGCTGGGGGTGATCCCGAGCGGTGCCAGCGGGCCGTGGGCCAGCAGGACACCTGCTGCGGTGAACACGATGGGCGCGGTCATCTCGAAGCGCTCGAGTCGCGCCGAGAGCATGCCCCAGACGAAGACCAGACCGGTGACGATCGCCAGATCCGCGGCGGTCATCGTGTCGCCTCGGATCCGCGGTTGGTGCCATGTCCGACCGGACCGGACGCGCGCCCGGCACGGGTCGCCGGACGCGCGGTGCGCGAACGGCGGCGCGCGGGGGCGGGCTCGCGTGTCGCCTCGCGCCTGCCGTGGGCGAGCCAGATCGCCCCGATGGTGACGAAGCTGACGAGGTGGCCGAGGTAGGAGGGCCACTGTTCGACGATCGCGTGCCACAGGTGCGTCGAACCGGGGGGAACGGCGATCTCGATGACGAGCAGTGTGCCGGCGATCGTGAAGATCCCGTCGCTGGACGCCTCCAGCCGGGCGGTGGGAAGCTGACGGCGGGTCCGGTCCTGCTCCGTCCCTTCCTCTGCCATGGCGGCAGTCTGACAGCCGTGCCGCAGGGCGGGCCGCAGGCGAACAGCCACTATGGCGACGTGTCGCGCCCTGTCGACGGTGGCGCGCTGCGCCTCGGTGGCGGGAGATGGCTGGCAGCTGTCGGTGCGCGGGGCCTCCCAGCGGGCAGTCCTCGGCAGGCCGCCTTGAGTCGCTTCGCAGGGGGCCACGTCGCCGTGGTGCACCCGTTCCCAGGGTGCCGGGCCGACTGGCGAAGCTCATCCCGGGACTGCTGGAGAAGACTGCGTGCCCGAGGAGTGCACCAGTTCTGTGCTGCCCGCGGGCTTCGAGTTGCGGTTGCAGACCCCGATCACCGTGCTCCTCCGGACGCGGTGAGGACAGAGGGGCCGGACAAATGGCGAAGCCCGACGCGGTGTTCATCTACATCGGCATCCGGGCCGAGCCCGACCGCGAACGAGCCGTTCACCTCAGTGGCCGTTCTGGCCGCACCTCCCAGCGACGGCGACGGGCCTGGCTGATCGGGTGGACCACAGCGCGCAGGGTCAGGCCGAGACAGATCAGCGGGACAGCGAGCGTCGGAGTGATCACGCTGAAGACGCACGAGGTGGTCGCGAGGGGCGAGCACTCCGAGTGACTGTCTATGAGTCCCAAGCCCAGGTCAACGACTCGCGTCAGGTTGCAGGCGACGAACCAATACGAATCCGCAGCCCGCTGCTGCCGTCCGAAGACCTAATCGGACGCTGCGTCGATGCGTCGACCTGCGAAGCCGGTGCCCCGCCACCCGGCACACCGCGTCATTCCGAAGGAATGCGAAACTCGAGTTCGGGGCGGTCCCACGGCACGGCGGGCGGGTTCGCGAACGCGGTCCCGGTCCGCACCGCACCAACGCGGTGGTAGAAGTCCTCGGCGGAAGGATGCGACACGACCTTGAGACGGTCGATCCCGGCGGCACGGGCCTCGGACTGCATGTGCGCCACGAGCAGCCGTCCAATACCCCGTCCTTGCGCCTCGTCGGCGACGAACAGCAGGTCGAGCTCCGGTGGCGCGAGGACGAGCGAGTAGAACCCGAGGACCCGGCCTCCGTGCTCGGCGGCGCCGACGGCCACAAAGGCGCGGTGGGCCTCGATGTAATCAGGACCGACCCGGTAGCCCGCGACTGCGGCTGCGTACTTACCCTCGTAGGCACCTGAGCCACGCACGAGCCGCGTGAGCCGTTTGGCATCCCGCGCGACGGCCCTCCGTATCGTGATCGGCTGGCTGATCGGGGAAGTGCGTGAACTCATCGGGAGAGTATTTCGCACCGGGGAGTGCCTTCGTGCGGCGGGTCGGCTGCTCCGCGCAGACGTTCCCGCACTGCTCCCGGGAACCACTCGCCCAGGCCTCGATCGGCCACGTCACCGCCTCCGAATCGGCCGCCGCCGGCAGCGCGTGAGTGGGCGCGGGACGACTGTTCCTGGCTGGCTGAACCGGGTGCGGACGTCCTGGCCGACCATCCCAACGCTTCGGCGGCGCTGTTGCCCCCGGCACGACCCTGACCTCCCGGCGACCCTGAGTGTAGGATCTGTCACACCTTGCGCGCACCGTGGGGGAGGCCCGGGTGGGGAAGCGGGACTTGTGGGTCGAGGCGATCGAGGCCCGGCTCGACCGGGTCGACATCGACACCGAACAGGGGCTCGCCCCCGTCCTGGAGCCGGACGCCCTGAAAGAGGCCCGGCAGTTGGCCGGCATCCTGCGGGATGACGATGGCGACCTTGAGAGCCGCTACGTTCTCGGCTGGCTGCACATGTACCGCTACTGGGCTCTTCCCGATGCCGAGGGCAGCCAGGAAGCGCTGGCCGCGCTGGACTGGTTCACGGATTGCTTCGTCGCCCACATCGACGGCCTGCCGGAAGTTCTGCTGCCCCATCTCGCCCAGCGGGCCGGCCCGATCGCCGTCGCCTTGCTGCGGGAGGCCGCCCGGGATCGCAGTCCCGAGACGGTGGAGCCGGCCCTGCGTTTGTGGGAACGGATGCTGCGGGCCTTGCCGTCCGATCACGAGGACAGCTCCCGAGTACTCAACAACCTCGGGCTCCTCCTGCGGTTCCGCTACGACTACACGGAAGCCGAAGCAGACCTGGACCGTGCCATCGACGCCGCCGAGGAGGCGACCCGGACCTCTCCGCTCGACCGTCCGGAGCGGC
This sequence comes from Streptomyces sp. NPDC006458, assembly GCF_040612135.1. NCBI lineage: Bacteria > Bacillati > Actinomycetota > Actinomycetes > Kitasatosporales > Streptomycetaceae > Streptomyces > Streptomyces sp. NPDC006458. Next base: position 9,657 of record NZ_JBEXPR010000030.1, read on the forward strand.
CCGGATACTTCTCCAACCTCGGAGCGGTGCTCGAGGCCCGATTCGAAAGGACCGGTGTCCGCGGTGACCTCGACGCCGCCGTCCGGGCGAGCGCCGCCGCGGTGGACATGACGCCGGTGGGGGATCCCGACCGGCCGATGTATCTCACCAACCTCGGCAGCACACTGCGCAGGCGCTTCGAGGCCGGCCATGACCCTGCCGACGTGGACCGTGCCGTCGAGGCCACGGCGACCGCGGTGGAGCTGGCTCCCGACCGTCACCCCGACCGGCCGACCATGCTCTCCAATCTCGGCAACGCCCTGCGGTCACGATTCGATTGGACCCGGGACCCGGCCGACCTGCGTGCGGCCGTCGCCGCGTACGAGGAGGCCGTCACGGCATCCGGCCCGGAACTCGCCGGGCGGCGCGACGCCCTGATCGGCCAGGGACTCGCGCTGCACTCCGCGTACCGGCACTTCGGCGAACGGCAGGATCTGGACGCGGCGGTGGCCACCCTCCGAGCCGCACTCGCGCTGCCACCCGGGGACGACGCGACGCGGGCCGCCCACCTGTCCTTTCTGGGGCAGACGCTGGACGACCGCTACGACCGGCTCGGTGATTCGGCCGATGCGGATGGTGCCGTCGCCGCCTTCGAGCAGGCGCTGGTGAGCACACCGCCTGACCGGCCGGAATGGGCCGGCTACGCGTCCAGCCTGGTCGGGGTGTTGCGGGTCCGCTACGACCGCACGGGCCGGGCGGAGGATCTGGCACGTGCGGCCGACCTCGGCCGAGCCGTGCTCACGGCGACTCCGCCCGGTCATCCGGAGCGGGCCGGAAACCTCTCCGTCCTGGGGGTCGTCCTGCTGGCCGGCTACATACGATCCGGCGACGTGGCGGACCTGGACGCGGCCGTCGCGCACACACGGGCTGCGGTCGAGGCCGCGTCCCCGGACGACCAGGAACGTTACCGGTGGCTCTCCAACCTCGGGATCACACTGCGAGCGCGCTTCGAGCGTACCGGGGACCGAGCCGATCTCGACGCCGCGATCGCCGCCGGCCGCGGGGCACTCGAAGCCTGCACCGGCTCCCACACCGAGCGCCGGGTGGTCTTGTCCGCCCTGGGCGGTGCACTGCGTTCCCGGTACCACCAGACCGGCAGCTCCGCGGACCTGGATGAGGCGGTCGAGGTGCTGAGAGCCGCGGTACGGGACACCCCCGAGGAACTGCCCGAACTGGCCTCGGAATTGTCCAATCTCGGCGGAGCCCTGCAGGCCAGGTACGCGCGCACCTTCGACCGGGCGGACCTGGACGAGGCCGTCGACGTGCTTCAGACCGCCGTGCGGAAGTCCCCGGACGGCCACTCCGCGATGGCCATGTACTTCTCCAACCTGGGCGGGGTCCTGCACACACGCTTCACCCTGGACGGCGAACAGACGGATCTGGACGCCGCGATCTCCGCCCTCGGCGCTGCCGTACGCAGGGCACCCGCCGGGCACACCGACCTGGCGATGTTCTCCTCCAACCTAGCGGTCGCGCTCCAGGAGCAGTTCTCCCGCACAGCGCGCACCGCGGATCTCGACGCAGCCGTTGATGCGGCCAGGACCGCCGTACGGACGACTCCCGTCTCGCACACACGCCGGGCCCTGTACCTCTTCATCCTGGGCCACAACCTGCTCACCCGGCATCGCGTCGGAGGCGACCAGGCGGACCTGGACGAAGCGGTCACCGTCCACGTGGAGGCCGTGGGTATCGAATCCGCGCCGCCGAGTGTACGCATCGAGGCCGCCCGCGCGGCCGCGGACCTGCTGGCCTCGCCGCGTCCGGCGGAAGCGGCCGACCTGCTGGAGGCCGCGGTCCGTCTGATGCCGCGTGTGGCGCCCCGTCAGCTCAGCCGTGCGGACCAGCAGTACGGTATCGGCGGCCTCGCCGGGCTCGCCGCGGACGCCGCCGCCCTGGCGCTGTCCGCCCCCGGCGCCGGCCCCGGCGAGCGGGCGGAGCGGGCGCTGGGGCTGCTGGAGGCCGGTCGCGCGGTGCTGCTCAGCCAGGCCCTGGACACGCGCAGCGACCTCAGCGACCTGAACGAGCGGCACCCCGGCCTGGCGAGCAGGTTCACCCACCTGCGGGACATGCTCGACCCGCCGGCCCACGACATCGCGCCCCAGGCCGACGCGGACCGGGGTCGCCTGGCCGACGAGTTCACGGAACTCCTGGAGGAGATCCGCGCCTTGGACGGCTTCGCGTCCTTCGCCCTGCCACCCAAGGGGGAGGATCTCCTCCGGGAAGCCCACGCGGGGCCGGTGGCCGTCTTCAACGTGAGCACCTACGGCAGTCACGCCCTGCTCGTCACGGCGGACGGGGTGGTGCCCCTCGAACTGCCGTCACTCGCACCGGCATCCGTGTCCGAGCAGACCACCCTGTTCCAGCAGGCCCTGGGCACCGCTGCCGACCCTGCCGTGACCTTCGCCGAACGACAGGCGGCCCAGGCACGCTTGAACGGCGTCCTGGAGTGGTTGTGGGACGCGGCAACCGGACCGGTGCTCGACACACTGGGCATCACCGGAGCGCACCCGTCCGCAAATTCCGCCTGGCCCCGCGTGTGGTGGGTCCCCGGAGGACAGCTGGCCATGCTGCCTCTCCACGCGGCCGGCCACCGTACCGATCCGCCCGGCGACGTCCCGCGCACCGTACTCGACCGGGTCGTCTCCTCCTACGTCCCGACCGTCCGGGCCCTGCACCATGCCAGGCGGAAGGCGGCCGCCACCGTTTCAGCTCACCGATCACTGATCGTCGCCATGCCCACCACACCCGGGATCGCGGGACGCCTGGCACATGTTCCCACCGAGGCAGAGGCGCTGTGCGCCCTGCTGCCCGTGCCGACTCTGCTCACGGCCCCGGACAACGGCGAGCCGTCCACTCACCGGCTCCCGACCCGGGCCAACGTCCTCGCGCAGTTGCCGGACTGCTCGATCAGCCATTTCGCCTGTCACGGCGCCAGTCACCCCGGCGATCCCTCCAAGAGCCTGCTCCTGCTCCATGACCATGCCACCGCGCCGCTGACCGTGGCCAGCCTGGCCCCGGTGCGCCTCGACCACGCCCGACTCGCCTACCTGTCCGCCTGCGGTACGGCGTCGACGGCGGCGGCAGAACTGGCCGACGAGGCCATCCACCTGACCTCGGCTTTCCAACTGGCCGGATTTCCCCATGTCATCGGAACCCTGTGGAAGATCAACGACGCCGTCGCCGTCGACATCGCTGAGAGGTTCTACACGGGCCTGTACACCGACGACGCCGAACTGGACACCGGCCGCGCCGCCCGGGCTCTTCACGACGCGCTACGAGCGGCCCGCAGCCGTCTGCCCCGCACCCCGTCCTTGTGGGCGGCCCACATCCATGCCGGAGCGTGACCGGGTCCGCTGACGCGGCGGCCGCATCGGCACCAGGACAGCCACCGAGGTGGCCCGCCGTTCGGTATTCCCCTCCTGCGTACGGTCCGTACACCGGGGCCGGTTACTATGCGCTGCGCGCTGCCCCGAGGGCGGTGCGAGGTATGTTTTCGAGGGGGAGAAACAGCGTGTTCGTACTGTCCATATTGCTGCTCGTCGCGGCGGTCGTGCTCTTTTTCGTCGGACGCGGTGGCAGCGCCGGGGGCTGGCGGATCGGGGCGGTGCTCAGCGCCCTGGCCGGTGTGCTCGCCGGCGTCTTCGCCTGCGTCCATGTCGTGAGCGCCTACGAAGTCGGCGTGCCGGTGACGTTCGGGAAGATCGGCTCGCCGCTGACCTCCGGCATCCACTTCACGTCACCGTTCACCGACGTCACATCGTTCTCCACCCGTCCGGTGGACCTCAACCTCAACGACGAGGACGTCGTCGAGGTCCGCTCCTCCCAGGGCGGCGTGCTCTACGCGGACGTCACCATCAAGTGGTCCGTGGTGCCCGGCAAGGCCGTCGCGTTGTACCGGCTGGCGGGTAGCGAGGAGGCGATCCAGGAACGCCTCGTGCTGGCCGACAGCCGTGAGGTCGTCCGCAACGTCTTCGCCAAGCACACCAGTGAGGAGGGCTACGCCTCCGGCCGTGAGCGGATCGGCGCGGAGATCGAGTCCCTCATCAAGGAGCGCCTGGCCCCGCGCGGGATCGACGTCACCGCCGTCAACCTGCGCAACGTGAGGCCGTCGAAGAAGCTCCAGGAGCAGATCGACAAGAAGATCCAGCAGGAGCAGGCCACCGAGAGGGCCGTCGAGGCGGCGCGCACCGCCAAGGCGCAGGCCGAGCGCAAGCGCATCGAGGCCGAGGGCACCGCCCGCGCCAACAAGATCATCGAGCAGTCGCTGAGCGACAAGGTGCTGTACAACCAGTGCCTGGAGGCGTACAGGGAGGCCGCCAAGGCTCACCCGGTGTACGCGGTGCCGTGCGGCACGGACGCGAACGGCACCCCCGTCATCGTCGACAACGGCAAGAACTAGTGCCCCGACAGGCAACGTTCGCCCCGTCGCGACGCCCGGCACGCCCTCTCGCCGCACCGGGCACAGACCCAAGTACATCCAGTACGAGGGCCTGCACCCGGCACACCGAGAGCACGCGCCGGACGCCGCTCCTTGACGGGCAAACGCTGCCTGCCGGGGCACTAGCCGTCATCGACGCGCCCACCTGAGCTCTCCGCAACCCGCCTCGGGGAGGAGAGCCGACGCTTCGGGCGCTCTCGCGGGAGGTGGTGCACCGAGGGCGGTCCGGACACGGCTGGCACTGGCACTTGGCGAACCGCGCCACGACCAGGGGTGTCGCGGTGGGCGACGAGCCGGACAGGGGTCGTTCCGGTCTTGGCTGACCGGCCCTCGGGGAACCAGACGGGTGTGGATGCCGGGCAGGGCCTGGCTGTCGTCGGTGATGGCCTGTCAGTGACCCACGCAGGGCGTCTGGCACAGCAGCGGCAAGGGCGGGATGAGCCGGGGCGGGACGGTGACGTCAGCGGTGACGAGGGCCGTGACGTTGGTCGTCATGACGGTCGTCGTGGTCGAAACGGCGCCGGTCACGGCGCTCGTCGTGGATGTGATCGTGGTCCGGTCCGCCGCCCGGGCCCAGCGGCACGGTGTCGCAGTAGACGACGGGTCCCGGCGTGGTCGGCGGGGTCGCGGCGTCGGAGGGCATGCCGTCGGTCTCAAGGATCAGGAGCCGGAGCCGGGCCCGGTCCTCGTCGGGCGCCATCGGTACCTGCCCCGTGTAGAAGGCACGGTGGGAGGAGTCCGCGTCGACCGAGGTCAGCTCGACGCCGGTGTCGTCCAGAGTCACCCAGGCGAGGTCGTCGTCGGCGACACCCTCCCGTCGGCGTTGCACGACCGCTGTGATGCGCGGCGGCGTGGAGTCGGTCGGGTCGTACGAAGGACCTGTGACGCTGACCGTCGGCGGGTCGTCCAGCTGCACCCGCAGTTCCCGGTCGGGCAGGATCCGCAGCAGATCGGTGCGGACGACTGCCGAGATCTCGGCTCCGCGGATGGAGTCCGGCTGGTAGCGGACCAGGGCAAGGCGGATGAAGGGCAGGAAGGTGTCCCCGGTGTCCATTTCCAGGTCGCAGAACCAGCGGTCGCCGTCCGGGTCGAGCTGCGGGGAGAAGCCCATGACGGTGACGGGGAGCGGCCCTGCGGGTGTTGGGACACTGAGGGTGTCGTCCTGCCGGACCGCGTTGGTGAACGTGGACACCGTCGGGGCGACGACCTCGGCGGAGCGGTGGATGGGGTCGCGGCCCATCACGGTGACCCAGGGAGGGTCGGCGGCGGTGGTGCCGCCGGGTGCCTGTCCGACGACCACCCCGAGGAGTTCGCCGTCGCCGGAGGAGAACCACGTACGGTCCATGAACACCCGGATGCCGCCGCCGCGGCGGAGCCGGACCACTGTGCCCGGCGGGCCGTCGAGGCTCTCGAACGACAGGGTCGGCATGCAGTACAGCAGCCGGGGTGCCGCTGGCGGGGCGCTGCTGAGTACGGAGTACTCGACGGCGGTGCCTTCCACGGTCAGGGCGGTGGGGTCCGTCTCGGCGAGGCGGGCGGGGAAGTGGTCGCCGAACTTCGTGCCTGCGACCGGGCGGTACCGGACCCTGCGGTGCTTGGTGTCGCCGAACTCGTGCTTCTCGGGGGTCGGCGGGTGTCTGACCGGATCCGTCCTGGCCAGGTTCTCCGCCGCCTCGGTGCTGAAGGCCAGGATGCCGTCCTTGAGGGCGGCCGGCCCGTCGCCGGGGACACTCCCCGCGGGCACCCGTGCCGTCAGCAGGTCGAAGACGGGGGCGATCCTGGGGAGTTCCAGGCGGCCGGTCTCGCCTTGGTCGACCACGTCGTTCCATTCCGCGACGAGTTCCACCCTGCCGGTGCTGCTCTCCTCCAGGGTGACCGTCCCGGTGAGGTGCTCGGCCGTCGCGCCCGCGGCGCGGTCTGCCGTCGGCTCCGTCAGGTTCAGCACGGGCTGTTTCAGCGGACGCTGAACCGCGTGCACGAGCGTGAGTTCCTGCCAGGGGGTGAACATCCAGTGCCGACCGCCGGCGGCCAGTTCCATGGCGGCGTCGGCTCGGCGCCGTTCCTCCGCCTGTCTGCTCTCCTCCTCCGGCGGTTGCTGCGGGGACGGCTCGGGCAGCTCCCAGCACCAGGAGGCCAGGCCCATCAGCTTCTCGTCGAAGTGGATCGCGGAGCACACCCGTACGGTGGCGGTCCGGGCCTTCGGCAGGGACACCGTCAGTACGCGGGACGCCTCGTCGAAGCGGGGTGGCGCCGCGCCCTCGGCGAGCCGAAGCCGGAAGGAGCGGGGCCGGTGCCAGACATCTCCGCCCCAGGGCACCTCGAACGGCCGGCCCTGTTCCATGCCCGGCAGATCCAGCAGGACCGCTCCGCTGACCAAGGGGTCGGGCAGGTAGGGCAGTTCGACCTGCTCTCCGGTGTGCCGTGCGGTGGTCACGGGGTGGTCCGGGTCCGCGGAAGGCGACTTGACCGGCTCCACCTCCACGCCGGGCTGTGCCGGGTCGTTGAGCGATCCGCTCTCGCGGGACGCGAGGGCGTAGCCGGCTTCTCTGGCCGCGTGGTCCTGAGAACCGATGGCCCCGTCGAGCAGAGCGTGCCGTTCGACGCACTGCAGTGATGCCTTCGGCGCGACGAGATGCCGCTCGTCGACCCCGCTGTACGGAGCGTGGCCCTCGTCGGTGACCAGCGGCGAGCTGTTGAACTCCGCGGCGTACTGCTCCGCGCTGCGGGCCGGTTCCTGGCCCGGGAGGAGGGCCGCCTCCGCGCCGCCGCAGTCGACCGCGAAGCCGCTCCTGCGGCCGAGTTCGGTCAGTGACTGGCAGCCGGGCACGCCGTCGGCGTCCTGGCCCCGGAAGCCCTGATCGCGCTGTTCGGCGGCGTAGGCGGCCCGGGTCTGGTCACCGAAGAAGCCCGTCGGTCCCTTCGGGATGGCGTGGTTGGCGTCGATCAAGGCCTGCTGCACGACGCGTACGTCGTCGTGGGTGCTGCCGACCTGTACGTTGGCCAGCGTGACGACCCGTGTCCCCGCGCCGGGGGCGCCGGCCGGTCCCGGCCTGCTTCCCGGGGAACTCCGGATCACTAGCCGGTTCACCGAGGCGCCCTCACCGAGGGGCAGCCGGGGCAACAGGGCGGGTGGCGGGGCGGCTTCGAACCTCTGGAACACGACGGGGCCGTCCCCGGGCAGGGTGAACTCGTTGCCGCTCTGCGGGTCCGTCAGAGCGTCGGCCTCGTCCAGGGTGAGGCCATTGCCCGCCAGGTCGACGGTACGCAGCCGTATGCGGTATCCGTGACCGAACCGCAGCCGGGGCAGTGATCCCTTCCTGACCTTGACGGCGATCTCCAGCGGCAGGTCCGCCTCTGCCCGGCTGGTGGGCTCGATGACCTGATCCGGCGCCTCGTCCGCGATGCCCAGGACCCGGCCGGGACGAGGGGCGGAGTGCGACCAGCCGTCCCACGTGATGATGGTCTCGGGCACGAACAGTTCCTGGCCGCCGGGGTCGTCCGGCGGGGAGACCAGGTTGACCTGGAAGAAGCCTTCGTCGGCCGCCGTGAGGAACGGCGCCGCGCCGTTCGGCGACTGGTACTCCACCGTGCGCTCGTGCAGAGAGAACCACCGCTCTCGGGTGCTGTCCCAGATGTCCATGCGGTGACCGCGGACGAGGTCCTCGGCGTCGAGGGAGGGCATCTTCTGCGAGTCGGGCCGGTCCGCACTCTGCTCCTTCATCGCCTCGACGGCCTCACTGTTGGCCGCGGCGGCCTTGGTGAAGTCGGCGTCAAGGACGTCCTTGCGTCCGTCCCTGACCAGGGACAGACCCTGGGTACGCACCGGGGAGAGCCCTGTGCCGTCCTCGGGTTGGGTCAGGAGCTTCAGCGCGGCGGCATCGACGTCGGCCTGCTCGAGGGAGAACTTCTCCTCGGGCAGTGCCACCAGACCGCGGGCCGGTGAGGCCAGGGGGTCGGCCGCGAAGTCGCGGGGACCGGCCACGAACATCTTCCGTTCGGGCAGCAGGACATACCGCGTGCGCGGGGGCAGATCGCGTGAGTTCTCACCGAGCTCGGACGCCCAGTGCGGGATCACACTCAGGAAGCGTTCGCCCGACGAGGCCGGGAGTCGTTCGAGCGGCACGAGGAAGTCCAGGATCAGTCCCAGCCGTCGGAGCAGTGCCGGGTGGTCGCCCAATGAGGTGAGCATCTGGTGGAAGTCGGGATGCGGTCGCTCCGGTGGTGGCGGCGGGGGAGGGGCTTCGCCGGTGAGGGTGCGCGGGGTCGCGCTCGCAGGCTTGTGGAAGTCGCCCAACTGGTCGAGGGCACCGCGCATGGCGGCGCCCTGCTCTGACCCGCCGCCCACCGCGGCCAAGGTCCGCGGGCCCAGCACCCGCTGCATGACTGATCCCATGGCGGGGGGATCCTCGGGTGATTGCCGGGCCGCGTCCGCGTAGGCCTTCCGGGTTGCCTCACTGACGAGCCTGGCCGGGTAGGTGTGGACCGATTCGCTGGGACGGACCATGCCCTCGAAGACGTAGGGCTGAAGCGGGGTGTCCGCGTTGAAGAGGCTCTGCCAGAGCGCGTTGTCGGGGGCCGGGCCGGTCGGGGGGAGGGGACCGGCGAAGGCGGGGGACACGCCGTCACCGGGACCGAACTCGAAGGTGGCTGCGGCGACCTTGAGCGGCCAGGACAGGAAATCGCCGAACGGCTCCAAGGTGCCGCGTTCGGCCTGGTCCTGGATCCCCGGCGCCGGGTCCGAGTCGGGAACTCCCAGCCGGGGAGCGACGAAGACGGAGATCCGGGCCTCGGTGCCGTCAGCCGTCAGCCCGCCCGGGAGCACCGTCCACTGCACTTGCTGCTGCACTATCATGATCGCCTCCCGAGAGGACTACTGGGCGAACGCCAGGCAGTGGTCCTCCCAGTGCGTGTCCTTGTCGAAGCAGTCCACGAAGGTGGGGTCGCCCGACCCGCCGGAGAAGCTCCGTTCCAGAGTGAGCGAGACCGACTTGCTGAAGAACGCGATCTTCACGCTCACCGTGAGGGTGCCTCTGCCCCGCACCACCGAGTTGCCGCCGTCGTTCTGATAGGTGAGCTCCAGGTAGAACTCGACGGAGACGGTGATGATGCCCAGGACCGTCAGGAAGCCGTTGCACCGCAGATATCCGCCGACGGTGACGCTGTCGCCCTTGAGGACGAAACGGATGCCGGCCATGATCGACACTCCGCCGCTGGCCACGCCGAGGTTGAGGGCCGCGCTGCCGCCGAACTCGATGGCTCCCTCGGCCTCCTTGATGCCGTCGGAGTCGACCAGCATCGAGAAGTAGCCGCCGCCGCCGAACAGGGAAACGGTCACGTTGAAGGGGCGCTGCCGTTCGGAGACCGAGAAACGGAAGGAGACCCTGCCGGTGTCGTCGAAGGGAATGTTCAGTTCTGCCGACAACGACACGTTCGACAGCGTGAAGACGCCCGCCCCGATGGCCGGCAGGGCGAGTGTGTAACCGGTACGGATACCGGTGCTCCGCACGTCCACGAACGCACCGGAGCCGAAGGCGTCGGCGGGCAGGGCGCTGCGCAGCGTGTTGATGAACCTGAGGTCGCCCAGGAACGCCAGTTCCAGCCCGGACGCCGATACGTCCGGCTTGTTGCCGGGCGCGGCCCTGAAGCGCAGGTCGGCGATCTGAACCCGGGCGACTCCGGCGAGTTCCAGGGCGACGTCGCGCAGTCGGCCCTCCACGTAGGAACGCTGGCCGGCGTCCTTGGCGGTGACCGTCCGGGCGTCCAGCGTCAGCACCGAGCGGGAAACGTCCAGGACCTCCTCGGGCGGTTGGCCCGGGCCGGGATTCGCCAGTCTGGTCTTCCACACGTAGCGCAGTTCCTTGCCCGCTCCGTCCGCCAGGTCGCGCAGGCGCAGCACGGGCACCGGAAGCAGGCCCTCGGCGTCGTCCAGGATGCCCTGGATCTCGCTGTCACCCAGTTGCTTCAGCCGGTCGAGGTCCGGGGTGGCAATGTCCGCTATCAGTTTGCCCAGGTCGACGAAGCCGAGCAGTTTCGCGGCTCCGAACGCCTTCCTGATGTCGTCCATGGGCGCAGCGATGATCTTTCCGGTTCCGGCTTCGGTACGGAAGGTGTCGGGGACGACGCCCGCCTGGGTGGTGATCACCTTGAGGGCGGCGTTGGGCCGGGCGAGCCCGCCCGCCTTGTCCGCCCCGAAGGCGAGGTCGACAGGGGTCTTGAGGTCGAGGTAGGCACCTGCCGGGTGTCCGGCCATGGTCCGGTCGAGATAGGTGTCGTTGAAGACGACGGGCACGTCTCCCGGCGTGGGCGTGAACTGGTCGACGGCGGGCACCCGCACCTTCGCTCCGGACACGGTGAGCAGGCCGGCCAGAGGATGCTGACCTCCGGCGGTCCTGGTGCTCATGCCGAAGGTCAGTGTGCCGACCGCGTGGGCGGTGCTGCCGGGAGCGTCGGCCGGCGGCTGCGCCATGGCCAACACCTGGCCGTGCAGCGACGGGTTGAGGCGCTTGCTGTCCTGAGCCTCCTGTGTGTACAGCGCCTGCAGCGCCGTGGCGTCATCGGCCCGCGAGGCGGGGACGAACACCAGCGGCGCGGTGAACGTGACCGCGCGCCCCTCATGGTCGATGCCGATCAACGTGAACTCGTAGTCGCCCTGGGAGTCCTCCAACTCCACCCAGAACGGTTCGTCGGCCTTCGGCTGCCCCCTGCTGTCGCGCTGCTCGATGCGCTTGATCGGCGGGGTGACCCGGTCGGTGATGCGCAGAGAGCGGAAGGGCAGCTCTCGTCCGTCGTGCGGGAAGCCGGTACTCGCCCCGTACTGGACCTCCGGTTCCCGGACGACGATGCGGTCCTCAACCTGCAAGTAGGCCACGATGCCGTCGTCCGGGCGGGCGACGAACAGCCGCTTGATCTCGTGTACCAGCAGGGCCGGCTGCCCGGGGCACAGGAAGCCGCGGGTGACGACCCGGACGAACTGGTCCCGCCCCAGGCCGCTGATGTGGTCGTACGCCACCAGATCCGCGCTGTGCCTGCCGATTTCTTTGAGCTGGGCGCCGGCGGCCGGGGCCAGGTCCGCCCAGGCGCCGTGCAGGTGGGTCGAGGCGCCCAGAGGCGTGACGATGAACTGTTCGGCGTGCAGCGGCGCACTGGGGATGTCGACGGGCGCGCCCGCCGTGTCGATGAGCTCGGTCCGGCTGGTGAGGGTGACCAGGTCCTCCCGGTTCGCCTCGGACAGCGGGACGTCCGCCGGGACCGGGGTCCTGCCCTCGGCCCGTGCGAAGGCTCGCAGCAGTGTGTCGCCGTTCTGTGTGCCATGCAGCAGGGCGTGCCACAGCGCGGTGCGGCCGTCCGAGCTGTGGGGGGCCGGCCGGCAGGCCCAGTCCACGGGCTCGTCGTAGGTGAGCAGCAGGCGGGTGGGGAATTCGAGGACGCTTCGGGGAAGGCCGTCGAAGACGGTGGTGCCCGGCTGGTCGGGGCTCGGGCGGTCGACCGGCACGGTGATCGGCACCAGACGTTCCCAGTCGAGCAGAGCGGCCAGAGACAGGTCCAGGCTCTCGATGTCGGCGGGTACCGAGAAGACGAGCTGGGACGCGCCGGCGGCGAACGACTTCACGGAGGGCCGTGCGGGCGTCGTCGGTCCCATCTTCAAAGGGACTTCTTCCATTACGTGCTGGGGAGGCAGTCCCACCAGGATCAACGTCGGGTCGGCCGGCACCCGCCGCACCAGGCGGTGGCCGTCGAAGCGGAGGTTGACCAGACTGATGTCGAGGACGAGCATGTCCGCCGGGCGCACGACGCGGAACGGACCGAGGTCACCGTCGTCGGGAACGGGACGGGGATCCTCGGGGCGGCCGGGGCGCGGGTGATGGTCCGAGCCCCCGGAATGTGAGCCACCGTCAGGTCCGTGCTCCTGGCCGCCGTCCGGTCCGTGCTCACGGCCGCCGTCCGGACGCGAGGAATGGTCGGGTCGTCCGCCAAATCCATGCCCGGGACCCCCGCCGAAGCTGTGCCCGGGGCCGCCATGGCCGTTGCCGTGTCGGCGCCGCAACTGCTGCCGGTGTCTGTGCGAGACAGGCGGATTGTGGAGAGTAGTCATGACGAACCCCTCATCAGAGGGAAGTGAAGGCGCCGGGATCAGACGGTCCGCACGGAATCGCCTCTCTCTTCATGCTGACGCGAACGGACGAACATCACCACTGGGCGCGTCAATTGCCGGCCGGGACGTTCTGGAAGGGCGGCGCGACGCCGAACAGATCCTCGGGCCACCGCTCCCGCTCGGCCCGGTACGGGGGCCGCAGCCGCCCGCTCCGGCGGTACTGCGTCGATGGCCACCAGTTCGCCCACCAGCGCCGAGCGCCGAGGCTGCGTCTGCCGTTCAGTGGCTGGTGACCGGACTGCCGGAGACGGCCGGTGCCGACTCGACTGCCGTGCTCTGACGGTACGAGACCGTTGTCAGCGCGACGTCATTACGTCGTCATCGGCACGGGCTCGTCCCTGGCCGTGGGCGGGCCTCGACGGCAGTGGCAAACTGCTGCGCCACGCAGCGGCGGGCCCTGGTCGGGTTCGTGGCCGTCACCGCTTCTGGCCTGCCGCCATGGCTGCTGGACGGTGCCAGTGGAGTAACGCCGTGCTGACGCCACGGCAGTACCTTCGAACCGAACGAATGGAATGGTCCGGACGGTACCTGCAGCCCGGGAACGCCCCGCGCGGGCAATCCCGGACAAGGGCACTGACAGTGGCGTGAGGTGCACGTTCAGTCGCACCACGTTCCGGTGGAGGAGTACGCCAATGGCCGACAAGCGATCCGTCGACGCACGCAAGGCCCTCGACTTCCTGCAGTCGAGCGGCCTGGTAGATCTGAAGACGCCGCTCGAAACGGTGGTGTCCAACGCGAGCAAACTCGAGGAGGTAGCCGGGTACGTGCTCGCCTGGGAGAGGTACGTCCTCGTCGTCTCGAACGAACTCGACCAGCTTTCTGATCCCATCGCACGCGGCTGACTTTCCCGAGTGAGCCGATGGGTGCCTGGAGTGGTGTGGCGGCAACGCCCGCCGAAGTCGATCCGCCCGAGGTGCGGTGCGCGGTGGAAGCCAGGGCGATCGCCTGGCTGGCCGCGCGCCGGACCCGGTTCGATCCCGAGCGGGCCGAGGAAGCGGGAGTGCTGTTCGCCCGCAAAGCTCTCGTCGAGCTCGCCTTGCTGGTCGGCCTGCGAGCGCGGCTGGACCCCAGCCCGCTGGACCCGGACTTCGGCCTCCTGCTGGACCAGGTCGCAGACGTGGCAGGCCGGGCCTCGTACCGCGAGCTCGTGGTACGCGACGAGGGAGCTCTGCTCCTCTACGCCGGGACGTACGCCGCGCTGCGGCTCTGCGGGCGCGAGGATCCCGAGTTCCGCCGGGCCATCGAGCAGGCGGTTTCCGGTAGGTACGCCACGTGCTTCGAACGCATCCCCTATCGGCAGCTGGATCTGCTCCACACCCTGGAACTGGCCGGCGTCGACCATACGCTGCCGACGGTGGATGCGGTCCTTCCCCACACGCTGCTGTGCGCGGACCCTTCGGCGTTCAAGCTGGCTGACCGTGACATCTACGCGATCACGCACACCGTGTTCTACGCCACCGACTTCGGTCTGCGGACGCCGAATTGGCCGAACGGGTTCGATTCGGCTCGCGCTGTGGGACTGCTCGAAGCCCTGCTCGTGCTCTGCCGCCGCCGGGGCAACGCGGACCTGGTCGCGGAGCTGGTGTGCTCCTTGTTCTGTCTAGGAGTGCGTGACTCCGCCGAGGCTGACCGTGCATGGACGTTTCTGGTCGATGTACAGGAAGCTGACGGCCGAGTGGACGGGCCCGACGGGGTGGTTCATCCCAAGCTGGGAGAAGGAGACGTCGAGTACCAGAAATGGGCCACCGGTTACCACACCACGATCGTAACGGCCCTGGCCTGTCTGCTCGCCCGAAGCCCGGTCCTCACGCAACGCCCCCGGCCGACGGCGCCCCTACCCGCCGACACGAACGGGCTTGAGGAAGCTCTGCGCCGCTCGGTGGTCTGGCTCTCCGAGGCGTCCCTGACCGACGCGGCCGACTCAGGACTGCCTCAAGCCGCGGCGGCGGCGCGTGGCGCCAGGGCGCTGGGCCGACTCGACCTCGTCGAACCGGCGCTTTCCGCTCTGGCAGGGCACTTCGACGCCGCACCCGATCAGCTGTGGGTGCGTCACGGAGTGGAGGTTGTCGCCGAGTTCGCGCGGGGCCTGGACGGGCTTGGCCTCGCCTGTGACTCGCTGGAGCGGTTCCTCACGAGCACGGCCGCGGCGCTGCGCGAGGTATGCGTCGTGCCTGCGGACGCCAGTGCGGGCATTCGCTGCCTTGTCGACCTGGGCGTGTTGGCCGCCGACCACGGAGCCGCACTGCTGGCCTCGGTCACCCATGCGCCGCCGGACACTGATGGCGTCGCCGCGGGGCTGGTCGCCCTGCGGATCGCACAGCGTGCCGACCAGGTCCCCCACCCCCGTGCCGCTGACGGCGCATCCTGGCGCCCTGTGGCCGAGCGTCTCGCGGCTGCGCTCCCGGCTGCCTACCGGAACTATCAGCTCGGGGAGATGGCAGCCCTTGTGCGTGCTTTGACAATCCTCGGCTGGGGCGAGCACCGGCTCACACGGGACGCCGCTGCCTTCCTCCTGTCTCAGCAGACCCCGACAGGCGCTGTCGGCTATCCGGCCCGCGACGGCGGCAACGATCGGGCCAGGGCTCAGCGGGCCTGGACCCAGAGTTGTGTCATCGCCCTGGCCGAGCTGATCACCCCGCGCCCGCTCGGACAGATGGCGTGCCGTCGTGTGGCGTAGGGGATCGTGGCTGAGGCAACTGTTCACCAACGCCCCTGTTGACCAGGCGTGCTGGGGAGATCAGACAGCCGCTGTGGGGCTGGAAGTGCGCCTCGACGTGCGCAGAGCGGATGGAAGTCGACGAGTGCGGTGGCGGCTCGATCAGTCGAGCCCTGAGCCATGTCCTCACGCGGCCGACCGCGACCGTCCTGCCTGGCCGACCCTTCGCCCCGCTCCTGCGTCCGCAGATCCCCTGCGGGGCCCGCCGTAACGGTGGCGGACCGTCAGTCGTCAACTGCCCTGTCCGGTGTGGGTATTGTTCCGTACGTGGGCGGTGGGCCGCTCTGGAGGGGGAGCTGTGGGGACGAGCAGTGAGGGGTCGCGGCTGGTCGCGACCGAGGGCGGCCATCGGGTGACACCGGCCGAGCTCTTTTTCGATCTGGTGTTCGTGTATGCGATCACGCAGGTCACGGCGTTGATGGCGGCCGACCCGAGCGGGCTTCGGCTGCTCGGCGGGATGGTCGCGATGGCGCTGCTGTGGTGGTGCTGGTGCTGTTTCGCCTGGCTCGGGAACGTGGTGCGGGCCGACTCCGGCGCGATGTTCACCGTGCTGGTGTCCGTCATGGCTGTCGTCCTGATCGTGTCGCTGACGGTGCCCGAGCTCTATGCCGATGCGCCCGGCGGGCTGCCCGCCCCGCTGGTCTTCGTCGTCTGCTACGGCGCCGTCCGCGTCCTTCATCTGGTTACGTACTGGCTGTCCGACCCCACCGATCAGGCCCTCCGCCATGTCCTGCGCCGCACGGCCCTGTTCTCGGTGGCTCCGCCCTTCGCCCTGCTCCTCGTGGGGGCGGCCTTCACCGGCATGACCCAGACCCTGATCTGGCTCGCCGCGGTGGCCATCGACTACCTGGGCATCTTCCTCACCGGAAAGTCGGGCTGGCGGGTCGCTTCCCCCGGCCACTTCGCCGAACGCCACGGCCTGATCGTCATCATCGCCCTCGGCGAGTCGATCGTCGCCATCGGCGTCGGCGTGTCCGGCTTCCCGCTGAGCACTCCCGTCGTAGGCGCCGCCGCGCTGGGACTGCTCGTCTCGGCAGGCTTGTGGCGCCTGTACTTCCGTCAGGTCGCCGAGCCGGCCGAGCACAGGCTGACCGCCCTGACCGGCGACGACCGCACCCGGCTGGCCCGTGACGCCTACACCTTCCTCCACCTTCCGCTGGTGGCCGGAGTCGTCATCACGGCCCTTGGTATGAAGAAGGCCCTGCAACAGGTCGCCGACACCCACCACTACGACCTGGCCGAACCTCTGCACGGGGTCGTCGCCTGGGCCCTGCCCGGAGGCGTCGGTGTGTTCCTCCTCGCCTCGGCCGCCCTGCTGCTGCGCACCGCGAACCACCGTTCCCCGGTCCTTCTCGTCGGCGCGGGCGTCTGTCTCGTCGCCGGACCCGCTGTCACCCTCGTCCCGTCCCTCGTCGCCCTGGCCTTCCTGGCCGCGCTGGTGACGGCCCTGGTCCTCGTCCAGGATTCCGGGGCTCGGCCCCGTGTGACCGCTACCGGCTGAGGCCCGGACGGGCCGGCCCACAGTGGCGTGTCCCCGCTCGGCCCGGACCGGCTGAGAGGGTCCGGCGCGTACGCAGACCGGCATGGGTGATCGTACTCAGCCGGTGCGATGATCAGACATCGGCGCACCCCCTTGAGGTCCCGCCGACGGGCGTACACCTCATCTGTCCAGCACGCTCCGTGAGCAAGCCCGGTCGTCCACGCGGGTGCTACGACACGCTGCCGGGCGAGCGGATCGGACGAGAAGAGGTCCGCCCGGCAAGCGGACGGCAGGGTCAGCGTTTCTTGGTCTTCTTCAGTTGCGGGGGAGTCCAGTCGCCTCGGTGCAGCTGGCAGCGGGAGTAGCCGATCATCGCCGGCTTCTGGCACCGTTTGCCGGTCTTGGTTTCGGTCGACCCGCACTTGACCTGCTTACCCATTCGTCCTCCCGGTCCGGTCGAGGTGTCCCGTGTCGAATCCATCGTCACCGGGCTGAGGAGCTCATTGCACTCCTCGTGACCTCATTCGGCCGATTCAATCTCCTTGATGCCTGAATCATGGCATTTCCATCTCCAAGTCGATCAATGCGGAAGAGTCGCTGTCACCTCCGTGCGGGACGGCCCCCGGCGGGTCCGCAATCGGGCGTTTCCGGGAACGGCCCGCGTCCCGGCAGTGGAAACAAGAACCCGCAGAGGGTGGCGTATCGAGGTCGCCGAGTCGGGGTGCGTCAGCGGTACGCCATCGCCGCACGGCCGCGCTGTGAGACCCCGAGCCGGGTCGCCTACGCGCGCACGCCGCCCACTTGACGCCCTAACTCTTGTCACATCTATCGAGAATCAATAGATTTACATTGCAACTCGATAGAAGAAGGAGCCATGGGAAAGTTGGTAGTGCACGCGCTTCGCGCTGTGCTCGTGGTGGGGCTCGCCGGCACGGTGTTCGTACAGGCGTTGATGGTATGGGCGTTGGCCACCGACCCGGAGGACGGGACGCTTCCACTGACCCCGATCCGCGTGATCGTGATCCTGGGCGGTGGGACGGTCCAGGTCGTCCTGGTCTGCGTATGGCGGCTGGTGACGATGGTGCGGCGCGGAACCGTGTTCTCGCACGCCGCCTTCCGGTACGTGGACGTCGCGATCGGCGCGATTGTGGCGGCCGGCCTCCTGGTGTTCGCGCTCGCGGCCTTCATGGCACAGGGCCCGGAGATGGAGCCGCCCGGGATCCTCTTCATCGGCGGGCTCGGCGTGACGGCCCTGGGCGTGGCGCTCATCGTCCTCGTGCTGCGGATGCTGCTGGCCCAGGCCGTGGCGCGCGACGTCGAGGCGACGCACATGCAGGCCGAGCTGTCCGAGGTGATCTGATGCCGATCACCGTCGACATCGACGTGATGCTGGCCAGGCGGAAGATGTCCGTGGGCGAACTCGCGGACCGCATCGGGATCACCCCCGCCAACCTCGCCGTGCTCAAGAACGGCCGTGCCAAGGCGGTGCGCTTCACCACGCTCGCCGCACTCTGCGAGGTCCTCGAATGCCAGCCGGGCGACCTGCTGCGCTGGGAGGCCCAGGCCACCGCGGACGGATGAAGGGACTCAGGGCGGGCGTGAAGGTGCCCGCTCCCCGCCGCCGGCGCAGGGAGACCGGGGCGCCCTGCTTCCCGGCCGGGTGGGATGCTCAGAGGCCGGCCAGGGCTGGGCGGCGGCGAGGATGAGGCCGGTCAGCCGCTGACGCCGCCGCGAGCCAGGTCCTGGGGTCGCAGGGGCTGCACCCCGGTGGTCCGTGTGCGCGGCCGGGGCCCGGGCCGGGTGTCGATGGCAGGCATGATCGTCCTGCGGGGCGTTCATCGAAGCGAACGCGGACTGGCTCAGCAGCGCCCACGGGCTCCCTGGCCCGCAGTGCGGCCCCTGGCGGGGGCCGCACCGTGCGGGCCGGGGGATTGTTACTCGGTCACGTGCTCGTGGCCGTCGTGCAGGCCGCCGCCGCTGCCGGAGTCACCGTCCGTCGGGACGGAGTCCACCGGCCTGGTGAGCGGGGCGAGGTCGTACGCGTAGTGGCCGACCGCGTCGGCGATGACGTCGACGTTGACGTCGAACGCCCGCATGTTGATGTTGTCGATGTCGTCACCGGGGGCGTGGTAGTTCACGTCGTACGCCACACCCGCCTGGCCGCCGAACTTCACGGCCTGCGCCTCGGTCTTGATGCCCTCCGCGCCGGTGAAGGTGCCGCCGGAGGGGATGCCGACCTCGATGAACGGGCCGTAGTCGGAGCGGCCGCTGAAGTCGGTGCCTTCGTGCGGGATGTTCTTCGAGTCGAGGAAGTCGTTGATGCCCTTCTCCAGCTGGGCCGAGCCCTCGGGGCCGGGGCCGGCGCCGGTGCTGTCCGAGTCGTCGCCGTCGTAGACGAAGTAGGCGGCGTTCGGCGAGGCGATCATGTCGAAGTTCAGGTAGAGCTTGATCTGCTTCTTCTGCTCTTCCGTCAGCGAGGCGACGTACGCCTCCGAGCCCAGCAGTCCGAACTCCTCGGCCGACCACCAGGCGAACTTCACCTTGTTCCTGACCTTGTCCTGAGACTTGGCCAGCTTCAGCGCGACCTGGAGGATGCCGGCCGAGCCGGAGCCGTTGTCGTTGATGCCCGGGCCTTCGGAGACCGAGTCCAGGTGAGCTCCGAGGAAGACGGTGTCGGCCGCGTCGCCGCCGCGGGTCTCCGCAACGACGTTGAAGGTCCTGCGGTTCTCGCGCAGTTCGCGGATGTCGAGGGTGACCTTCACCGGGCCCTTCGCGGCCTCGGCGGCCAGGGCCTCGCCGTCCGCCTGGGTGATGCCGCCGGTGGGGATCTTTCCGGCGGTGGCATCGCCGATGGTGCCGTTGAGCTGGCCCGCGGTGTTGTTGTAGACGACGGCGCCGACCGCGCCCGCCGCGTGGGCGTTGGCCTGCTTGACGGCGAAAGTGCAGCCACCGCGCTTGATCAGGGCGATCCTGCCGGTGAAGGCACCGGCCGCGAAGTCGGCGGGCTCGCAGCCGTGGGTGTTGTCGGCGTCCACGGGGGCGACTGCCACGTCCGCGGTTACCCCGCCCTCGGGACCGCTGGCGGTGTACGTCATCAGCTGGATGGGGATGTCGCGCGGCGCGGGCGAGACCACGGCGAGGGACTCGGCGATCTCGTCGGTGTAGACGAAGTCGAACTCATGGCGGGAGAGCTGGTAACCGGCGGCCTTGAGTACCGCCTCGATGTAGGCGGCCGACTGCTCGTGGCCCTTCGAACCGGCCACCCGGGTGCTGCTGTTGTGGTCGGCTATGGCCTGGAAGACCTTGAGGTGGCGGAAGGCGTCCTTGGCCGTGGACTCCTTGACGAGTTTCCTGGCCAGTGCGTCGCCCCGGTTGGCCCAGCTCGGGTTGTCGGCTTCCGCGGTGGCGGGCCCGGCGAGGAGCAGAGGGGAGACGAGTGCGGCGGCGGCCAGGGTGGCGGTCGCCGCCGCGCTACGACGTGCGGGCATAGAGGTCCTCTCACTGCAGGTCGATGGATCGATCGACAGTCGGAAGAACGCGCTCAACGGGATGAGGTTGAGGCACGTTAACCCTGTGATGGCTCGCTGCCAAGGAGAAGACCCGAACTAATTGGGGTGCCCGAATTCTCGGCTGAGGAGCCGTCAAGAAACAGCACCGGCTGGGGCGGGCACAAGGGAGTGCTCTGAGCGCACGCGCTGTTCGCCGTCGTACGCCGCCTCGGCCGCGGCTGGGAAATCCCACCGGCCCGATTGCAACTCTTCGGGGCGGTGAGAGGTCACCCTTCTTCGATCACGCGTCGAAGAAGGAGGACACACAGATGTCTGTTCCCCAGCCGACATCGCCAGCCCTTCACCGAACATCGGTCTGGAGCACGAGCGTTCTACCTGGCCGACCCTCGGATCGATGCGCCGGATGGGATGTCCAGGGCCTGTTGGGAAATCCACGGCTCCTGTCGCAGAGCGGCAAGTCGTTCGGAGAGAGTGCACTGGGGGTGCGACCTGCCCTGCGGCTACCGCGCACCCTTCTGGGCCGTAGCCGGGTCTGAAGGGGAAAGCAGGTCGTAGAAAGAAGGACGTCGTGGACGAGGTTCTGGTGAAGGCCGTGCAGTGGGGTTCTCGCGGTGTCGTGCTCGCCTTCGAGTGCATCAGCCCTGCTCGCTGACTTCGAGAGCTTCCGGCGCGGCGTTCGAAATAACCGCCGCTAAGGGCTGTCCGGCAACCGTGGTTGCGGACAGCCGCAGCCGTGGTCAGGTGCTCGGTTCCTCCACAGATGCCCCTCTTCCAGGGTGGGAAGACTTTGCGCGACTGCCGCCTGAAAGGCGCCGGTGTCCACCACGCGATGCCCGGCATCGCCCGCCTCCACAACCTCGCCCTCACCGGCTGACCGCGAGACGAGCGTGCCTGAGGCGCCTGTCGGCCCCGAGCCTGTCGCGATGGTCCCGGCCCTGCACCTCTACGCGGGAGGAATCGGCGCTCAAGGTGAGCGGCGCCAGTTCGGGAGCCGATCTCGATGATCTGCGGGTCACGCTTGGACATGCCGGCGATGTGGTCCGTCGTGACCGTGCGCTCGCTGTCGGTGAGTGCGTGGTCGGGGCCCCGCCGACGCTCCGCGGCGTCGCGTCCGGGCAGGCCGCGATCGTCCGCAGCGTCCTGTCGATCACCAGGATGACGACGAGGAACCGGGACCAGGCCGGTCAGGCGCACCACGGCCAGGCCCTGCGACCTGCGTTTTTCCGCCCATCACGCCGGTCCCACCGGACCCACAGGCCCGGCTCGGGAATCCACGGACGGAACACTCCTCGATGGCCGGCCCGATAGGACGCCTTCGTGGCGGCGACAGCCCGGCGGACGGTGCGGTCGGGCGAGCCCGCCGATGACAAGGGAATGACGCCGCGCTGACACCCCTTCCGTACCTTCGGACAAGGCACTGCCCCGGGCTGCCGACTGCCCGGGAACCGCTACGGCGAGGTGTGACATGGGCGGCATCTTCGGACTCGATCTGGCACAGCTGGCCGCCGACCCGACGAAACTGGACGTCGACACGACCCTGCCGCCGGTGCGGCTGCGGGGCCGGCTGGAACGCCGGCAGCCCGACTCGTACTCCGGTGTGCTGAGCGCGGCCGTGCCGGCCACGACGGTGACCGCCTTCGGTCAACTGGACCTCGCGGCCCCGGGCGGCCCGGCGTTCGTCGCGCTGATCGGCGCCGCCTTCCCGCCGCCCGGCCTCCAACTCGGCCTCGGCTTCTCGCTCAGCGGCGTCGGCGGCGTGGTGGGCATCAACAAGGCGGTGAACCAGGACGCCCTGATCGCCGCCATCGCCGACGGCACGGCCGGTGAACTGCTGTTTCCCCCCGACCCCGTGGCCGCGGCCCGGCGTGTCGTGCCCCGGCTGCCGGCGCTGTTCCCCACCGCGCCCGGACGCGCCGTCGTCGGGCCGATGTTCCAGGTCTCCTGGGGCGGACGGATGGTCTCGCTGTCGGCGGCCATCGTGGCCGAGCTGCCCGACCCGGTACGGCTGTCCCTGCTCGGCGTGCTGCGGGTCGCGGTACCCGACCCGGCGGTGCCGCTGATCCACCTGAAGGCCACCTTCGCCGGGCAGTACGACAGCGCCGAGCCCAGCGCGCTGCTGATGGCGAGCCTCACCGGCTCGCACATGGCGGGGGTGCCGCTGGAAGGGGACGTCCTGCTGCTCAGCCGGGGCGGCCCCGACCCGGTGTTCGTCCTGAGCGCGGGCGGCTTCCACCCGGCGTACCCCGTCCCACGCGGCGTGCCCGCGTTGCACCGGCTGGCCATGAACCTCTCGCCGGTGCCGTGGATCCAGCTGCGCTGCCAGGCGTACTTCGCGATCACCAGCAACACCCTGCAGTTCGGGGCCCGGATCTCGCTGGTGGCCGAGATCGCCGACTGCGGGCTGCGCGGCCAGTTCGGGCTCGACGTACTGATCCGCCGGGAACCCACCCTGTCGTTCACCGCCGACATGCGCGGCTCGCTGTCCGTCGAGGTGTTCGGCGAGACGCTGCTCGGCATCGCCTTCGCGCTCACCCTGGAAGGGCCCGCGCCCTGGCACGCGGTCGGCCACGGCAGCATCGACCTGTTCCTGTTCAGCGCGTCCTTCGACTTCGACGAGCGCTGGGGCAACCCTCCACCCGCCCTGCCGGCCGAGCCGGCGGACCTGCGCGGCAGGCTGGAGAAGGCGTTCGCCCGCCCGGAGGCGTGGAGCGCGATGCCGCCCGGCAAGGGCGAGTACCTGCCGGTGCTGCTGTCCCCGGCCGCCAACCGGAAGATCGGTGAGGGCAGCCTCGTCCATCCGTACGGCACCATCGTCGCCCGGCAGCGCGTCCTGCCCTTCGGGGTCGACATCGAGCGCTACGGGCCGTCGGTGGTCGACCCCGCCGAGAAGTGGGACATCGGCTCGTCCACCCTCGGCGGAACGGACGCCGACGACGGACCGACCATGGACCCCTTCGCCCCCGGCCAGTTCCGCAGGCTCAGCGACGACGAGCAGCTGACCTGCCCCGCGTACGAGACCTACCGCTCGGGCAGGCGCTTCGCGGGCGAGATCTCGGAACCGGAGAACGACGCGTTCGTCAGGGCCACGCTGGACTGGGAGACGAGGGTGGTTCCGGAGCCCCGTCCGCAGCGGCCCCCGGACCTGCTGCGGTTCCTGCGGCTCGCGGCCCTCGCGGACGCCGAGGACGTGGCCGTCACGACCTCCGTACGGCATCCGCGCTGGTGGCAGACGCAGCTCACCCTGCTCGTGACCGACCGGACACCGATCGCCGCGGTGTCCACCTGGTCGATGGCCCCCGTCGAGACGGCGGCCGCGCCGATGTCCACGGACGCGGAGCTGCTTCGGAGCTGCTCCCGGCTGGCCGGCGTACGGGCCGTCGAGGCCTGGGAGGTGAGCAACTGATGGCCGAGGAGCTGGAGTTCGCCCCGTTCATGCAGGGCTCCGTCGGCGCGGCGCTCAACAGCACCGTCCCCGACGGGCCGGCCCTGATCAGTCCCGAACTCACCCTCCTCGGGCCCGACCAGGAGGTGACGGTGCGGCCACCGCTCGGAGACCTGCGCATGCTCGGCCCGGAAGGCGTCATCGGCATCGACACCCGGCGAGTCGTACGGGTCGACCCGCCGGCCGGCATCCAGGACGCCGAACCGAACTATCTGGCCTGCGTCGAGTTCGACGCGCCCGAACTGCCGTGGCTGTTCACGCCCGCCCGCCCCGACGGCGACAGGCTGCGGCCCTGGCTGGTCCTGGTGGCCCTGGAGACCGCCGGGCACCCGCTGCAGAGCGGTCGCGCCCTGCCCTTCGTGGACGTGGACACCGCCGCCCTGCCGTCGCTCGGACAGTCCTGGCAATGGGCCCATGTCCAGCGCCCGGCGGGGCGGTCGGAGCCGCTGATCTCCCGGCTGCTGTGCCCGCTGCGCCTGAGGCCGGACACCGACTACACGGCCTGTGTCGTGCCGGCCTTCCAGGGCGGCGTCGTGGCGGGCCTCACCGGCGGCCTCACCGAGGCCGAGCCGCACGGCGACGCCTGGTGGCCGCAGCAGGGCGTCGTCACGCTGCCCGTCTACTACAACTGGCAGTTCCACACCGGCGCCCCGGGCGACTTCGAGCAACTCGCCACCGCCATCGTCCCGTTGACGCCCGAGGAGAGCGCCCTGCTGGCGGGGCGCACCGTCGACATCACCGAGCCCTGGCTGTACGACGCCCCGCTCGCCTCCGACGGACCACCGGGCACCCGGCAGACCATCACCGTGCAAGGCGCGCTCCAACTCGTCGACACCCCCGTGGAAGGCGCCGAGACCGCCCTCGCGGACTTCGCCGAACGGGTCGCCCAGTACATCGACCGGGGCAGGGAGGACGTCGTCGCCCCGCCCCTGTACGGCGGCCGCCCGGCCGTGCGCGACCGCGTCGAGGACGGTGAGCAGGGGTGGCTCAACGAGCTCAACCTCAACCCGGAGACCCGGATCGCGGCCTCCCTGGGCAGCGGCTGGGTGCGGGACAACCAGGAGTGGCTGATGGCCAGGGCCTGGGACCAGATCGGAGCCGTCCGCGACGCCAACCGGCTGCTCAGCCGCGCCGCGTTCTGCGCCGAGGTGTCCGGGTCCGTGCACCGGCGCAACGTGCAGACGCTCGCACCGGACGAGACGCTCGGGTTCACCGCCCCGATCCGCGACCGCGTGCGTACAGACAGCGGGCTGCCGCTCAGGACCGAGGTCGTGGTCAGCCCCGCCCCGAACGAACTGGCCTCTCCCGTGATGCGACGGCTGCTGCGCCGCCGTGGCCCCCTGGCCCGGCACGCGGGCCTCGACGGAGAGTCGTACACGCGGCGTACGCTCAGCGGCGAACTGCTGCCGCCGCAGCCCGCGGCGATGGTGACCCGGCCGACTGATCCGGTGCCGATGGAAGGGGAGGACACACACGAGCTGAACGCGACGGTGGGCAACGCGCTGCGTGCCACCGGCGAGGCGCGCGACGCCGAGCGGATCAGGCTGCTGTCGGCCCTGGCCCCCTCGGCCCTGGCCAACGGCTTCGACACCCAGGCGAGCGCGATCTCCGCGCTCCTGGAGCGCTCGGCCGCCACCCTCGCCGCGGCCCCCGAGCCGGACGAGGAGCCTCTCACCGGGGCGGCGCGGATGTTCCGGGCCGTGTCCGTCGCGAACGTGAGCGACCTGATCGGTGACGTGTCGTCCGCCTTCGCCGAGCAGCCCCCGGACACGGTCATGACGCTGGCGGAGCCGGACACCGCGCTGGCACCGGACGTGTCGATGACCGACGATCCCGCCGCGCACATCCTGGAGTTCGGCGTGCCCGTAGACGCCGACGGGATGTGCGGCCGCCTCGCCCACGCCCTCGACCCCGGCACGCTGCTCTCGGACAGGCTGGACAGCCAGATCACCTTCCTGTCGGAGGACGCCTTCACCCTGCCCGAGGCCCCGGGCGAACCACTCATGGCCGCCCCCGACTTCGCCGCGCCCATGGCCCTGGCCATGCAGAAGGACGCCCCCGACTGGTTCCTGCCGGGCTCGGCGACGATCCCCGACGACCGGGCCGTGCTGCTCCAGGCCAACGCACCCTTCATCGCCTCCTTCATGGTCGGCGTGAACGACGAGATGAACCGTGAGATGCGCTGGCGCGAGTACCCCACCGACCTGCGCGGCAGCCCCTTCACCCACTTCTGGCCGCGTCCCGACGGCGCGCCCGACATACCTCCGGTGCACAGCTGGGCACGCGACGGCGGACTCGGCGCCCAACTCGCCCTGGACGCGGGCGAGGTCGACGTCCTGCTCATCCGGGGCCGCCTTGTGCGCCGCTACCCCAACCTGATCGTCGCCGCCGTACCCGCCTCATCGGTGAGCGACGTCGACAATCTGGCGGAGGACACGTGGCAGCACCCGCAGATGGTGCTCACCCTGGACGAACGGACCTGCGCCTACACCTTCGTGCTGCCCGGGGACATCCATGACTGGTGGTTCGTGCTGGCCGAGAACAGCTACCGGATGCGGTTCGGGTTCGACACCGGCTCCGACCGCTATCAGCACTGGTCCGACCTCACCTGGCAGCAGGTCCCGGAAGGCGGCTTCGCCGACCTCTCCGTGATGCCCGGGGTGCCCGCGCAGGAGACCGCACCGGACCGGTGGAACGCCGCCACGGTGGCGATGGTGTCCCTGCAACGGCCCTTCCGGGTCCTCATGTCGGCCCGCAAGCTGATCGGAGAACCGCGGTGAGCGTCAACCTGGAACCGGCCCGGGCCCACCACGAGGTCCGCGACGCCCGCAGGGCCTTCCATGTGTCCCGCGCGGACCTCCGCATGCTCGAGAAGCGCAACCGGGCGGGAGAGGGCGAGGTGCAGAACGAAGAAGTGTTCGCCAAGATCGAGGAGACAGAAGAACTGGGGCGTCGCTGCATCGCCGCTTGCGACGACTACGACGAACTGGCCTCCGAGGAACCGCAGCTCTGGGGGGACGACGACGGCGCCGATCCACTGCTGCTACTGCCGCTGCGCCTGGAGACGGTGTACCGCAACGACGGAGAGGCCGGCCTGGAGCTGATGATCCGCGTCTACCCCGACGACATCCACATCGACTCCCACGACCCCACCCTGACCGCCGCCGAACGCGCCGCGACCGAGGCGTACTGGCGCGAGGTGTGGGCCGCGGGTCCCCACGACGAGCGCCGCCGGACCGCCTGGTCGCGGCTCGTCGCCGCGATCGGCCCCGGACGCGCCGCCTGGGCGGCGAAGGCGCTGCGGCCCGGCCAGACGCAGTGGCCGGACACGGAAACCCCGGTCGGCGTCACCGGACCGTCACCGGAGCCGTGGGAGGCGGAGCCGAGGATGCGCGACGGCGCCTGGACCCGGCCAGCGAACAGCTCCGTGCTGCCCGACCGGCTGGTGTTCTCCGGGTACGAGGTCGACGACGACACCCGACAACTCGTCCTGGCCTGGCGGGAGGAGGGCGAGCCCATTCCCGAGGTGCTCGATGTCGGCCCCGGCCCGGACTCACCCGTGCCTCCCGCCTGGCTGACCGACTTCGACGAGGCCGTGCGCGTGGGCATGGGCGTGAGGATCGCGATCGAGGGCGAGATGCGGCCCGACTACGAGCTGGTGACTGTCGCAGGAGTGCGCGGCGGGACCTCTGAGCACACCGCGGACCTGATCAGCGCCCTGCTGGACGCGCACCGCTGCACCGACGGCCTGGCCGTGCTGCCCACCGGCACGCCCACCAACAACACCGAAGCCACCAGGTCCGCCTGGCGTACCCGCATGGCCCCGCCGCCCCCGGAGGAGGCCGGCGCACAGCGTGCCGCCCTCGGCGACTCTCCCCCCGGCGAGCCCCCTGCCGCCGCCCGGGCGAGCCTGGCCCTGGGCCCCGCCGCCGGACAGGTGCTGGCCGAGACCCCCGACGGGCTCGACGGGGACGACCACGAACTGCTGACCGAACTGCACGCGGCGATCGGGGCGATGGCCGCCGCGTCCACCCGATGGATGGACTACGACGCGGATACCCAGGTCGACCTGACCTTCCTCGTCTCGCACTTCGTCGATCACGTGCGCGCACGGGGCCAGTTGCCCACGCTCCGCGTCGGCCGGCAGCCGTACGGCATCCTGCCCGTCACCTCGCTCGACCTGTGGCGCGGCGCCGACATCGACCAGCGGATCCTCGACCATGTCCAGGCCTTCCGCACCTTCGCCGAGTTCCAGTCCTGGCGCTCACCGAGCGTCGGCCGCTCCGGAGACGCCGACGAGGTCATCAACGATCTGCTCCACCGGCTGCCCGCCTCCCGCCGGGTGCGCTTCGTGCAGCAGGTGCCCGTCGACCCGCCCTTCCAGCCGGTGCCCGACTCCCCGATCGGCACCGTCCCGGCCTCGAACAACTTCGCCTGGCTCCAGCCACCCGACATGACGATCCCACCCTTCCCCCTGGAGTTCTCCGTCACCACCGAGGCCACGCCGCAACTCCAGGAACTGCTGAACGCCGCGCCGCTCGGCACGCTTTTCGGTGCCCTGTACGAGTTCGGCCAGTTGCAGTCCCAGCACGCCGAGGCCCCGCCGGAGGTCCTCCAGCGGATATTCGACCTGGCGCCCGCCTTCAAGGGACTGCGCGAGGGGCGGCTGGGGCTCTGGTACGACCTCGCCATCACCGTCCTGCGGATGTACTACACGCGGCTCGACCAGCGACTGCAGTCCGGAAGCCCGGTGGAATCCGTCGTCGGCCTGCTGGACGGCCGGGTGACGGTCGAGGAGGGCACGGTTCCCGGCATCTTCGACTGGGCGGCCATGGCCATGGACCGGCTCGCCGTCGCCGAGGTTCAGGCCTACGGGGACCTGCCGCGACTGGAACGGCTGCTCTGCGAGGTGCTGGACACCCAGTCCCACCGCCTGGACGCCTGGATCACGTCCGTCGCCTCGACCCGGCTCGAACAGGTGCGCGGCGACCGCCCCGACGGCACCCACCTCGGCGCGTACGGCTGGGTCACCGATCTGCGTCCACGGGGCTGGGAACCGCCGAGCGTACCGACCGACCCGGAGGACGACGAGATGGTCGACGGCGGGAGCGAGGGTGGCGGGGAGGGTGCCGCGGAGGGCGGTGAGACGGAGGCCTCTGAGACGGAGGCTCCTGAGGCGGAGGCCCCTGAGACGGAGGCTCCTGAGGGCGGGGAGGAGCAGGACCCGGAGGACGAGGCGGGTCAGGAGACCTGGCTGGGGAACGAAATTCCGCCCCTCTCCGAGGACGACTCCGCAGACGGCTCCGGGGGCGACTCGGGGGGCGACTCGGGGGACGACTCCGAGGAGGCTTTGGCAGCCGCACAGGACAACGACGGCTACCTCGTGGCCCCCTCCATGCACCAAGCCACCACCGCCGCCGTCCTGCGCTCGGGCTGGCTCAGCCACACCGACGACCAGGCGTTCTGCATCGACCTCAGGGCGGGTCGCGTACGCAAGGCGCTCGACGTGGTGGACGGCGTCCGGTCCGGTCAGACCCTCGGCGCGCTGCTCGGCTACCGGCTGGAGCGCGCCCTGCACGACGCCCACCTGGACCAGCTGATCAACGCGTTCCGCACCGGCTATCCCACCCCGCGCCTCGCCGACCCCGAGGCGCCGGACAGCGAGGAAGCCCGTACGGCGACGGCCGCGCGGGACGTCGTCGACGGTCAGGCGCTGATCGCCGACTTCACGGCACACGACCGTCAGCTCCAGGACCTGGACTCCCTCACCTCGCAGCTTTCCGCCGACCTCCTGCCCCTACTGGACCAGGCCCTCCCAGTCGTGAACGACCTGGAGGCCACCGTCGACGCCGTCGGCGACCTGCTGCTCGCCGAGAGCGTGCACCACCTCGTCGCGGGCAACCCGCTGCGCGCCGGGCAGGCCGCCGACGGCATCGCGCGCGGCGACAACCTCCCCCAGGACTTCGAGGTGCTGCGCACCCCGCGCGCCGCCGTCGACGTCACCCACCGTCTCGGCCTGCTCGCGCCCGCGAGCGGCACGGAAGGCTGGGCGGCGGACCGGCCGCTGGCCGCACTCGAACCCGCCCTGGAGCGGTGGTGCCAGTCCCGCCTCGGCCCTGCCGCGGGCTGGGAATTCGCCTTCGGCGACCCGGATTCGCCCACCTCGGTCAGCCTCGCCGAACTCGGAGTCTGCGCGCTGGAGACGGTGCTGGGCGCGGGGCTGTTCGGCAACCGGGCGAACCAGGGGTCCACCACCCTGAGCGATCCGGACGGCACCCTGGCGCGGCGGCTCCTGCGACAGGCACCCGCGGACGGGCAGATCACGGAAGCCGGAGTGCAGCGGTTCGCCGAACTTCAGCTGCTGTGCCGGGCGTTGGCCGAGGTGCTGGCCGCCGGACGGCCGCTGCTCGGCACCGACCTGGACACCGCGGCCGGCGCCGACTGGTCGGCCGCCGACCTGCCGGAACTCGCGGCCCGGATCACCGCCTGGCATG
Source organism: Streptomyces sp. NPDC006458 (assembly GCF_040612135.1). Classification (NCBI taxonomy): domain Bacteria; kingdom Bacillati; phylum Actinomycetota; class Actinomycetes; order Kitasatosporales; family Streptomycetaceae; genus Streptomyces; species Streptomyces sp. NPDC006458. Next base: position 39,927 of record NZ_JBEXPR010000030.1, read on the forward strand.
AGGCGGTCACCACCGCGCTAGCCGAACTCGACGAAGAATACGAGGAGTTGCCGGACACAGCGGACGAGGTGGCGCACCGGCTGGAGACTCTCGCCGGCCTCGGAGTGGCCGGCGCCTGGCCGACGGCGGACGCCGACCAGGCGGCCGCGCTGGGCGAGCAGGCGCGAGCGGTACTGAGCCGTTTCCGGGCCGAGCCACTGCCCCCGCTGCCGGGACCGCCGCCGCAGGAGCCGTCGGCGGTGCTGGAGTGGGTGACACAGCTCCGTACGGCCGTCTCCTCGGTGTTCGGCCGCGCGCTGCCCGTCCTGCCCGTGCTGCGCCTGAACGGCAGCGCTGCGGCGACCGCACTGACCGGTCCCGCCCCGCAGGGCGCCGACGAGGAAGCGGTCGAGGACTGGCTGCTGGAGATGGAACGGGTCAGGCCGCAGGCGCGCGTCCTCGGTGACGCGCTGGCGGCCGCCGAGACACTGGCCGGCACCGCACCGTGCACCGCCGTCGTGGCACAGACGCCCGCCGGGCAACCGTGGATCGCGCGCGGCCCGGCACCTGTACCCTCCCGCCGTCGCCCCGCCCCGCATCACTGCGCGGTGCTGCGCGCCGACAGCGCGGCCGATCCCGGAGAGATCGCCGGGCTGGTCGTGGACGCCTGGACCGAGACCGTGCCCGAGCCCGCCGCGGGCGACCCGGGCGACCAGGAGGAGCTGGGCGGGCTCGCCTTCCACTACAACCAGCCCGACGCCCGGGCTCCGCAGGCGCTGCTGCTGGCCCTGCCGCCCGACTGTGAGCGCGGCTGGCGCATGCAGGACGTCCACGCCGTCGTCGAGGAGACCTTCGCCCTCGCCCAGCTGCGCGGCATGGACCTCAACGACCTGTTCCATCTGCGCGGACTGCTGCCCGTGCAGTGGCTCAGGCCGGAGCATGGTTGGGGACCGCTATGAGCACCATGTGCAGGTATGAGCCCGTGCCCCGTGACAGCGGTATGGAGGAGGCACTCGCCGCCCGGACCGCCGACGCCGCGTGGTTCCTCGCCCGCCAGTACGGGTTCGGAGAGTTCCGCGGGGAGGACGCCGCCTCCCCGGTGTCGGTCTCGATCGCCCAGGAGACCCACCGGCTGGACCAGTGGCGCAGCGGCCCCGACACCGAGTGGCAGCCGTACGATCCGGCCACCATGGTGCTGGAGGCGCTGGTCGAGCGGGAGCCCGTGGAGGGTCCCGACGCCCGGCTGCTGACGGCGGGCGCGCTGCACTGGCGCCGGGCACTGACCGCCGCCGGACTTCTTTCCCTGTTCCCCGCCTTCGCCCGGGTCTGCGCCTTCGGCACCGAAGGTCCGCTCACCCCGACGGGCCTGTCCGCGGCCGTCCGCGGCCATCTCCCCGACCCGGTCGCCCTCGCCCCCTGGCTCGTACGCCTCGCCGAGCGCGACGAGACGGCGGCCAAGGAGTTCGACGCCCCCGAGACCGACACGGCCCTCGACGCGCTGGCCGGTGCGGCCACGGCATGGCTGTCCTGGTGGCAGGCGCGCGTGCCGACGGTCGAGCAGGCCGAGGCGTCCGTGCCGCCCGAGACCTGGAACGCCAACCGGCTCGAGTACGCCTTCGAGGTGTCCGCCTCCAGCCTGCCGGGCCTCGAACTGCGCGCCGAGGAATACCACGGCGGCCACCTCGACTGGTGGGCCGTGGACGCTCCGGACGCCCAACTGCCGGTCGACGAGACGGCGATCAAGCAGGAAGGGCGCAGGATCATCCCGACGCCCGCGGTGTACGGCGGTATGCCGGTGTCCCGCTTCTGGGAGATGGAGGACGCCCGCATCGACTTCGGCTCCGTCGATGCCTCCCCGGCCGACCTGGGGCGGCTGATGCTCGTCGCGTTCGCCACGGTGTACAACAGCGACTGGTTCTGCGTCCCGCTGCCGCTCGCGGTCGGATCCCTGAGCCGTGTCGTGGACTGCACCGTCACCGATGTGTTCGGCCACCGGACCCCCCTCTTCCACGCCACCGCCGACGACAGCGTCACCTGGAACCTCTACGGTCTGGGTGACACGGCCTACCCGGAGCGCACCCCCGATCTGTCCACCCCGCCCTCGCCCTGGATGTACCGGCCGGCCTCGCTGCCGGGCGGGCTGGAGGGCCCTCCGGTGGAGTCGGTGGTGCTGCTGCGCGACGAACAGGCCAACCTTGCCTGGGCCGTCGAGGAGTACGTCGCCGACCGGGCCGACGAGCGGATCGACCGCCACGAGCGCTGGACGACCGCGGCCCGGCCCCGTCCGGCCCCCGAACCCGGCGCCGCCCCGCGCTATCTGGTGGCCACGGAAGTCCCCGCGCACTGGTACCCGTTGGTGCCACAGGTGCTCACCGACATGGAGTCGATCCGCTTCCGCCTCGCCGGTCTCGTCCGCGACGAGTCCTCGCCCCAGTCGCCACTGGGCCGCCTTCTGGGCGAGACGGACTGGCTCTTCGAGGAGGAACTGCCGCGTTCCGGCATCCGGGTCGAGCGCAGCCGCCAGTTCACCCGGTGGCAGGACGGCAGGCCGCACTCCTGGACGACGCGCCGCAAGGCGAGCGGCTCCGGGGGCTGTTCGAGCGGACTGCGGTTCGACGTGCTGGACGAGACCCCGTAGGACCCCGTCGGGTGTGTCGGCCTCCGTGTCGCGCTCGGTGCAGACCCTGGTCCGGCTACCGGCTACCGGCCGCCCGCGCCCCACGGCTGCGTGCGGGGTACGGGAGGACGGCAAGGCTGTCGCGGTCCTGGGACCGCCTTTCCGAGGAGGGGTCGTCACCGGCCTGGTCAGTGTGTTTGAGGGCTCCGAAGTCGAGCGCTTCCGCTCAACGGGCCCGCCCGGGTGGGGTACTGGCGTCCTCGTGACTGCCACAGGACGACCGGGCGGTGCCCTCTCATGATGATCCAGGACTGCCGGAAGGGACCCACGGGGACAGGCCTTCGGGTGTGCGGGCATGCCCGATCGAGCCGTAGGGACCGTGAGCTCTTTCCCGCTCCCGATGGACGGGCGGGTTAGCGCAGTCCGGCGAAGAGGTCGTTCTCGGGCACGGCCGCACCGGTGGTGTCCTGGACACGGAAGAAGATGTTCTCGCCCTGGCTGGCGTGTGCGGCCAGCGCGTCGAACTTCTGGCGGCCGAAGGCGGCGGTGTCCACCCAGGTGGTGATCTCGTCGTCGGGCAGTCCGATCTCGGCCAGCGCGGCGGCCTCAGCGGGATCCGGCTCCTGTGCGTCCGCACCGAACTCGCGCATGACCTCCCCGAACCGCTGCATCATCGACCGGGGTGCCGTCGTCCAGTACACCTTCGGGGTCAGCGTGGTCATCGCCAGTGCCGCCATGGTGATGCGGTTGGCCTGGATGTGGTCGGGGTGGCCGTAGAAGCCGTTCTCGTCGTAGGTGACGACCACATCGGGCTGGTAGCGCCGCAGGAGTTCGGCGAGTCGGGCAGCGCCCTCCTCGACGGGTGTCTGCCAGAAGGATCCGGGGGCGTCATTGGTCGGCCAGCCCATCATCCCGGAGTCGGCGTAGTCCAGCATCTCCAGATGACTGACCTTCAGGATTTCGCAGCTTGCCTCGAGTTCCTGCCGCCGCATCGAGGCGACGGCCGCCGGATCGTGCCCGGGATCGCCCGGCTTGGCACCGCCCGGTCCGTCACCGCAACCGCCGTCGGTACACGTGACGAGGACCGTGCGGATGCCCTCCGCCGCGTACCGCGCGAGGACACCTCCTGTTCCGGTGGCCTCGTCGTCGGGGTGGGCGTGTACGGCCATGAGCGTCAAGGGCCGGTCATTCATGAAGCAGTCCTCCTATGGGAAAGGGTCTCGGTCCGAGGCCGCGGCGGACCTATGGGTCCTCGCCCCTCGATATCGGTTGTCGGATGACCGGCCGTATCGGCGGCCCGAGGGCCCCGAATCGGCGTCGGGTCGGCCTGTTGGTCTCTGCGTTCTCCGCCCGCGACGTTCGGTCTCCTTGTCGGTGCAACGGTTCCGGCCGGACCGCCTGTTCCCGGCGCACACCGCAACACCCCTGGGCCTGGGCCTTGGCCTTCGCGAGAGCGTCGGCTGGTCGTTTGAGGCCGGTGGTTACCCAGGGGCCGGCGCCCTGGTAGGCACGGTCGGCCAGGATGGGGACGCCCTGTCGCTCGCAGATCCGGATGATCCGGTGGCCGCGGGCCGCGGTCAGGTCATGGGTGCGGCCCGGCAGCGCGGGCGAGATCCACAGCACCTTGCCGGTGGGGTTGGTGACGACCTGGACGTTCACACCGTGTCGGCGGTGCTTGGTCGAGTAGTCGGCGCGGCCGTCGCCGGTCCGGTCGCACTCCACGAGGGTCCCGTCCAAGAGGACGAAGTCAGGATCTTCCTCCCGCAGGGTCTTCAGCAGGCCCGGAGCACGGTCGGCGAGTAGACCGGCGACGCCCGTGACGTACGCGTGGGCGGTGCCGACGGATATCCCGAATCCGGTCGCGATTCGGGCGAGAGTGTCGTGACGGTGCAGGTACACCAGCGCGACCAGTGCACGCTGGTGCGGCGGGAGTTTGCATCGGCGGTCACCCTCACGGGTGATGATGAGCATCGTGACCCACTCGACCAGGGCGTGCGGGAGATCGAGTGCGGCAGGGTAGGGAACCAACGAGGCTCCTGTGCCGGTGGGTTGAGACTTCGAACATCTCCCCTCGACGGCGCGGGAGCCTCGTGCGTTACGGACCCCGCGCTCGACCCGCCACCGCCACCCGATCAGTGAGCACGCTGAAAGTGCTCAGTGAAATCGTAGTTCCGCGCCAATCTTGCCGCCCCCAGCGAACAGCCCCTCGCCGACGGCAAGGTGCTTGGCACCTTCCTCGGGGCGGTTCAGGCAGAGTGAACGGGACGGCACCCAGCAACGACGGTCAGGAGCCGGTAGCTGAATCAGACCAGCTGACACCGTCGGCGAGCATCCGCTTGGCGGCGGGCGGTGATGTGGCTTCGGTGGTCGGCGGGGGCTGCGTTGCGAGGGTTGTTGCCCAGGTCCGATGGGGTCGGTGGTCAGCTCGTCCGCCTGCCAGCGCCGACGTGCGGAGAGGCCGTGGGAAAACGGTGAGGCCCGACGTGCGAGCGCACGCCGGGGCTCACCACCCACGTCAGTGCTGATGCGCCCCGTGGGGCGGCACCAGCACACCTCATGTGCGGGCAGTTTCAGCAAGCTCGGAGGGACTGGGCGGCAGCCCCTGCCTGAGTGCCTCGGCCACCTTCATGGTGCGTACGGTCTGGTAACCGACGGGGGGCGATCAGGCCGCAATATCGACTTTGACTCACAGGCGACCTGTTCGGGTGCCGGGCTGACCCGCTGCGCTGGCCCTCCGGGTGCCCGCGGTCAGCGCCGCCCGCCCAGGATGATCTTCCAGACGCGTGTTGCCACCTGCAGATTGAGCCGGGTGTCCACATCCGCCAGGTCGCGGTCGCTGATCTCACGGATGCGCTGCAGCCGGTAGCGCAGGGTGCTGCGGTGGACGGTCAGCGCGGCGGCCGCATCGTCGTAGTTGCCTCCGCAGTCGAAGTAGCGCGAAAGCGTCTCCACCAACTCCGTGTCGTGCCTCGCGTCGTAGTCGATCAGCTGGCCGAGCCACTCTCGCACGAAGCCTTCGAGCTCCCGGAGATCGTTTCCGGGCCCCAGGATCCGGTACAGCCCGAGGTCGTCGAAGAAGGTCGTCCCGCTGCGCTGGCGGGAGTTCTGCCGCACCTCAAGGGCCCGTAGTGCCTCCTGATAGCAGCGGGGAATGCCGTCCGGGGAGTCGCAGCGGGTGCTCACCCCGATCGCTCCGTCGGGCGTCCCCAGCTCATGGGCCAGCGCCGCGTACACGGCATCGTCGTCGGGTCTCGCTTCGGTCAGCAGGACCATCCGGTCGCCGCGACGGGTGATCAGCGGACGGGTCGCCGTGGTGGCCGTCGCTTGCTCGACGGCACGGGTGAAGGAGTCGTCTGCGGCGTTGCCCGGCCAGTGCACCACGACCACGTAGTGGGTACGTTGCAGGTCGTGGCCGACGGCTTCGGCCCGGGCGTAGGCGCTCGTCTCGTCAGTGCCCTCCAACAGATCGTCGATCAGTTGGCGGCGCAGCCGCAGTTCGACCTCGGTGAGTTCGCGCACATGCATGAGCTCCTGGGCGAGCGACCGCTGGGCGTGATCCAAGGCGAACATGGTGTGCTCGTTGGCCGTCGCCTCAGGGTCCTCGATGGCGAGTACGCCGAGGACGTCGCCGCGCGGGCAGACCAGGGCGATCAGCCGGTCCTTGACTCTGACCGGGCCCGCCTCGCGCGCGACCTGCCGCAGCATCTCGTCCTGGCAGGTCGGGGACCGCACCGGATAGGGGTCGGGTCGGTCGGGACCGGCCCAGGACCTCAGGTTGCCGAACCGGTCCTCGATGAGCGACGGCAGCCCGGTGAGCTCGTACAGCGCTTGGGTGATGGCGTCCTCGCCGCCGCCCCGGGCAGCGACACCGGCGAGGGTCTCGTGCACGGTCTTCTGCAGGTGCAGCTCGGAGCGCATGGTGTCCAGCTGCCGCAGTGCGGTGTCCCGTTCGGTGCGCAGTCGGCTCAGTTCGCCGGCGTTGTCGTCCTGCGCGGCGCGCGTGGCCGCCAGTGACAGGGCCGCCGATGTGAGCCCCACGAGGGTCGAGAGGAGGAAGTGCCCCTGCTCGTCGGGCCCGGAGTGGGAGGAGACCAGGATGTAGCCGAGCAGACCGCCGGCCCCGCGCAGACCGAACGCCCAGGTCCAGGACCGCTCTGGAAGGGATACGGAGCCGTCAGCCTCGCCCAACTCCTTCATCCGTGCGTCGTCGACCGTTGGCGCTCCCGCGTCGTGGCCGGGGACGCGGGACAGACCGTCGCCCGTCGCGAGGTATCCGGCCTCGGCGTGGTAGGGACCAAGGACACTGACGTGCCCCATGGCCAACCGCACGATCTCACTCTGCTCCACGCAGGTGAACAGGGTGTGGGACAGCACCAGCAGCCCGTGTGAGTCCAGCGCCGCGAGCGGACCGGGGTCATGCCGTTCGGTGCCCGCGGCGTTGCTTGGATGGCGGGTCACTTTCTGGTCGGACACGTGAGGGGACAGCCTCCGTGACGGATGGGAGGCCATAGATCACTCCGTTCCCCTCCGGTCATCGGAGGCGATCGAGCGAGTCGTGGGATCCACGCCTGGGCGAGCCCTGCGCACCCAGCCTAGGCAAGGTCATCCGTCTTGTCCGGATTCGAGCCTTGTTCTCGTGGGCCGACCGACTGCGTCGATTTCTGACCTGCCGGGTGCAGGCGGAGCGCGCTGCTCTCTTGCCACTCTGAGCTTGTCAGGGATCGCCGGGCGCACCGGTGGCCGTGGCAGGAAGGACTGGCTGATGAACGAGCAGGTCCGCAGGACCATCGCCCCGTCGAGAGGGTGGCCATCATCGGGCAGGACGTGCGTCTGGTCGAGCAGGTGACCGGCCGCATGGGGCATAGCGGGGCCGCCCTGCAGGGCGCGGCGAGCGGTGCCCTGCCCGGTGCGCTGATCGGGTGGATCTTCGGGCTGCTGAACTGGCTGGATCCGGTCGTGTCGGGGCTGCTCCTAGTGCCCCGACAGGCAACGTTCGCCCCGTCGCGACGCCCGGCACGCCCTCTCGCCGCACCGGGCACAGACCCAAGTACATCCAGTACGAGGGCCTGCACCCGGCACACCGAGAGCACGCGCCGGACGCCGCTCCTTGACGGGCAAACGCTGCCTGCCGGGGCACTAGCCTTGTACGGGCTGGTTTTCGGAGCACTCGTCGGTGCTCTGCTCGGCCTGCTGGTGCACGCGGCCCAGCGTGGCCGCCGGGACTTCGCGTCGGTGAGCTTCATGCAGCCCAGCCGGTACGACGTCGTCGCCGACGAGGCGGTCGCCGACGAGGCGGTGCAGCTGGCCGAGTTGCCCAGCGGGACCGGTACCGGCACAGGCAGCGGGGCTTGGAAGAGCAGCCGCCCGCGGAGCGGTCCCGCCGTCACCTGATCGAGTGCGGAAGACCGGGCGCGACTCCGAGGGCGAACGGGGCCGCCCGTCGCGGAAGGAGTTCCTCATGGCCAAGGCAGTAGGCATCGACCTGGGCACCACGAACTCGGTGATCGCCGTCTGGGAGGGCGGCGAGTCGGCGGTCGTTCCCAACAGCGAGGGCAACCGCACGACGCCGTCCGTGGTGGCCTTCACCGACACCGGCGAGCGCCTGGTGGGCCAGCTGGCCCGCCGCCAGACGATCCTCAACCCCAAAGGCACCATCTACTCGGCCAAGCGGTTCATCGGCCGGCACTTCGACGAGATCTCCGAAGAGGCCAAGGCCGTCGCGTACGACGTGGTCGAGGGAGACGGCGGCGCCGCCCGCTTCAAGGTGCGCGACAAGCTCTACGCTCCTGAGGAGATCAGCGCGCAGGTGCTGCGCAAGCTCGCCGACGACGCCTCCAAGCAGCTGGGAGAGCGGGTCACGGAGGCGGTCATCACGGTGCCCGCCTACTTCAACGACGCCCAGCGCACCGCTACCAAGGACGCCGGACGGATCGCCGGCCTGGAAGTGCTGCGGATCATCAACGAGCCGACCGCGGCCGCCCTCGCCTACGGCATGGACAAGAAGCAGCATGAGACGGTGCTCGTCTTCGACCTGGGCGGTGGCACCTTCGACGTCAGCATCCTCGACGTCGGCGACGGCGTGGTGGAGGTCCGGTCCACGGCGGGTGACAGCCATCTGGGCGGGGACGACTTCGACCGACGGCTGGTCGACCAGCTCGCCGACGGCTTCCAGAAGGAGAACGGCATCGACCTGCGCAAGGATCCGCAGGCCCTGCAACGCCTGTTCGAGGCCGCCGAGAAGGCCAAGACCGAGCTCAGCTCGGTGACCCAGACACAGGTCAGCCTGCCGTTCATCACGGCCGACGCCTCCGGGCCCAAGCATCTGACCACGACGATCATGCGGTCCACGTTCGAGCAGATCACCGGCGACCTTGTGGAGCGCTGCCTGGGCCCGGTGCGGCAGGCCATGGACGACGCCAAGGTCAGTGACAGCGACATCGACGAGGTCATCCTCGTCGGCGGCTCCACCCGCATCCCCGCCGTCCAGGCCCTGGTGCGGAGGCTGACCGGCGGCAAGGACCCCAACATGAGCGTCAACCCCGACGAGGTCGTGGCGATGGGCGCCGCGATCCAGGCCGGGGTCCTCAAGGGCGAGGTCAAGGACGTCCTGCTGCTCGATGTCACCCCGCTGTCGCTGGGCGTGGAGACACGCGGCGGCGTGATGACGAAGATCATCGAGCGGAACACCACGATCCCGGTGCGCCGCTCCGAGACCTTCTCCACCGCCGAGGACAACCAGCCCGCCGTCGACGTCGTCGTCCTGCAGGGCGAGCGTGAGAGGGCCGCCGACAACCGGGTCCTGGGTCGCTTCCAGCTCACCGACATCCGCCCCGCGCCGCGCGGCGAGCCGCAGATCGAGGTCATCTTCGACATCGACGCCAACGGCATCCTCAACGTCACCGCGCGGGACAAGGACACCGGCAAGGAGCAGGGCATCACCATCAGCGAGAGCTCCAACCTCGACCGCACCGAGGTAGAGCGGATGGTCCAGGAGGCCGAGCGCAACCGCGGCGAGGACCAGGCCCTGCGCGAGGCGGTCGACGCCCGCAACGAACTGGACGCCATCGCCTACCAGGTCGAAAAGCGCCTCGGCGAACTCGGCGACGCCGCGCCCGCACACGAGAAGGCCCGCGCCGAGATGCTGGTGACAGAGGCCCGCGAGGCGGTCAGGAACGAGGTCGGGGCGGACAAGGCCCGGCCGCTGACGTCCGAACTCCAGCAGGTCTTCGCCGGGCTCGCGGCCCACCAGACGGGAGCCACAGAGGGTGGCCCGGCGGGCACAGGCTCACCGGACGGATCCGGTACCGGCGGAGCCGCGCCAGGCGGCGCCGGGGGCGACGACGATGTGATCGACGCCGAGTTCGACAAGGGCTGAGGTGCCCGCCATGCCCATCCCACCCCGGGGCCAAGAGCCCGACCCGCCGCCGGAAGGCGCCGTACAGCTGCCGCGCGGGGATCTTACGCAGCCCGGACCGCCGGCCGAAGAGGCCGAGCCGGGGCCCGACGCCGCAACCGGCACCGCCGCACCCGACGACGAGTACGCGGCCGCGCTGCGCGAGGCCGAGGACCGCTGGCGCCGCGCCCTGGCCGACCTCGACAACCTGCGCAAACGCCATGCCAGGGAGCTGAAGGGACAGGCCGCGGCCGAACGCGCCCGTACGGCTGCGGCCTTCCTGCCCGTCGTCGACAACCTGGAACTGGCCCTGAGCCACGCGGCTGCCGACCCCGGTGCGATCGTCGAAGGTGTCCGGGCTGTGCGTGACCAGGCCGTGAACGTCCTGGAGCGGCTGGGATACCCGCGCCACGCGGAGACCGGCGTGCCGTTCGACCCGGCCCGGCACGAGGTGGTCGGCGTGGTCCAGGATCCCGACGCCGATCCGAACACCGTGGTCCAGGTGCTGCGACCCGGTTACGGGGAGGCCGAGCGGCAGCTGCGGCCTGCCGCCGTGACCGTCGCCAAGCGGGAGTGACCGTCCATGGCACGCGACTTCTACGAGGTGCTCGGTGTTCCGCGCACCGCCGACCGGGACGAGATCCAGCAGGCCTACCGCACCATGGCCCGCAGGTACCACCCCGACGTCAACAAGGACCCCCAGGCGGAGGAGCGGTTCAAGGAGATCAATGAGGCCTTCAGCGTCCTGGCCGATCCGGAGCAGCGAGCCCGGTACGACCGCTTCGGCGAGGACTTCCGGAAGGTCCCGGAGGACTGGGAGGAGCGGGTCGCCGCCGGTGCCGGAGCCGGCAGCGGCTTCTGGGGGCCCGCCGGCGGCGGTCCCCGGGTGCGGTACTCCACGACAGGCTTCGGGGGCGAGGGGGTCGACGTCGAGGATCTCTTCGGCTCGCTGTTCGGCGGCGCCGGGCGGATGCGCGTGCCCGGCGCCGACCAGGAGGCCGAACTACCGCTCACCGTCGAGGAGGCCTATCGGGGCGGCCGCCGTACGGTCACCCTCGCCGGGCCGGCCGGGCAGCGGAGCTACCAGGTCGACGTGCCGCCCGGCACCACCGACGGGCAGCGCATCCGGCTGGCCGGGGAAGGCGGGCGAGGGAGCGGCGGCGACGCTCCCGCCGGGGACCTGTACCTGAGGGTGCGGATCCAGCCCCACCCCGAGTTCCGCCTGGACGGCCGGGACGTCCACGTGCGGCTTCCGGTCACCCCGTGGGAGGCGGCGCTGGGCGCGACCGTGCCGGTGCCCACGCCGAGCGGTGCCACGGCGAAGGTGACCGTGCCCGCCGGGTCCTCCAGCGGACGGCGCCTGCGGCTGCGCGGCGAGGGCATGCCGGGCCCTCGCGGCGCGAACGGAGACCTGTACGCGGAGCTGCGGATCATGGTGCCGCCCCGGTTGAGCGACCGGGAACGCGAGCTGCTGGAGGAACTTGCCGCTGTCTCCTCGTTCGACCCCAGGAGGACCTGATGAGCGACCGACCGGCCGAGGCCCGCCCGTCCCACGCACGCACGCACGAGGTGGCCGTGCAGTACGCGATCGTGCCCGTGCCCAGGCTCTCTCTGGAGACCGTGGCCCGCCGCTCTGGCCTCCATCCCGACCTGATCCGTCGGTTCGTCGCCCTCGGACTGGTGGACGCCGACCGTGACGCCTCCGGACGGCTGGTGTTCGACCCCACGGCCCCGGCCGCCCTGGCCCGTGTCCAGCGGTTGCGCACCGGGCTGTGCCTGAACTACGCATCGGTCGGTCTGGTGCTCGACCTGCTCGACCGCATCAGCTTGCTCGAAGCCGCGCTGCGGCGTGCAGGCGTGAGGAGTGATCTACCACCATGGACATGAACCGCCTGACCCAGAAGTCTCAGGAAGCCCTGCAAGAGGCCCAGGGCGCCGCCGGCCGCCTGGGCCACACCGAGGTCGACGGCGAGCATCTGCTGCTTGCCCTTGTCGACCAAGAGGAGGGCCTGATCCCGCGGCTGCTGCAGCAGGCGGGCACCGAGCCCGAGGAGTTGCGCGCGGCCGTTCGCGAGGAGCTCTCCCGCCGGCCCAAGGTGACCGGCCCGGGCGCGGCGCCGGGCCAGGTCTTCGTCACCCAGCGCCTGGCCCGACTGCTGGACGCGGCGGAGCGGGAGGCCAAACGCCTCAAGGACGAGTACGTGTCCGTGGAACACCTGCTGCTGGCCCTGGCCGAGGAGGGCTCGGCGACCGCCGCCGGGCGCCTGCTGAAGGAGCACGGCGTGACCCGGGAGTCCTTCCTCGGTGCGCTCACCCGGGTCCGCGGCAACCAGCGCGTGACCTCCGCCAACCCCGAGGTGGCCTACGAGGCCCTGGAGAAGTACGGCCGTGACCTGGTCGCCGAGGCCAGGTCCGGGCGGCTCGACCCCGTCATCGGCCGGGATGCCGAGATCCGCCGTGTCACCCAGATCCTCAGCCGCAAGAGCAAGAACAACCCTGTCCTGATCGGCGACCCCGGCGTCGGCAAGACCGCCATCGTGGAGGGTCTGGCCCAGCGCATCGTGCGCGGTGACGTGCCCGAAGGACTGCGCGACAAGACGGTGTTCGCCCTCGACATGGGCTCGCTCGTGGCAGGCGCCAAGTACCGCGGCGAGTTCGAGGAACGCCTCAAGGCCGTACTGAGCGAGGTCAAAGCCGCCGAGGGGTGGATCCTGCTCTTCGTCGACGAGTTGCACACGGTCGTCGGCGCGGGCGCCGCCGAGGGCGCCATGGACGCGGGCAACATGCTCAAGCCCATGCTGGCACGCGGTGAACTGCACATGATCGGCGCGACCACCCTGGACGAGTACCGCAAGCACATCGAGAAGGACGCCGCCCTCGAACGCCGCTTCCAGCAGGTACTGGTCGACGAACCAAGCCTGGAGGACACCATCTCTATCCTGCGCGGACTGCGTGAACGCCTGGAGGTCTTCCACGGTGTCAAGATCCAGGACACAGCGCTGGTCGCGGCGGCGACGCTCTCCCACCGCTACATCACTGACCGGTTCCTGCCCGACAAAGCCATCGACCTCGTCGACGAGGCCTGCGCCCGGCTGCGTACGGAGATCGACTCCATGCCCGCCGAACTCGACGAGATCACCCGCCGCGTCACCCGCCTGGAGATCGAGGAAGCCGCCCTGTCCAAGGAGACCGACCCAGCCAGCAAGGCCCGCCTGGAGGAACTGCGCAAGGAACTGGCCGACCTTCGCGGCGAGGCCGACGCCAAACACGCCCAGTGGGAGGCCGAACGGCAGGCGATCCGCCGCGTGCAGGAACTGCGCAAGGAACTGGAGCAGGTCCGCCACGAGGCGGAGGAGGCCGAACGCGCCTACGACCTCAACCGCGCCGCCGAACTGCGCTACGGCCGCCTCCAGGACCTGGAGCGCCGACTGGCCGCAGAGGAGGACCAACTGGCCGCCAAACAAGGGCAGAACCGGCTGCTGCGCGAGGTCGTCACCGAGGAGGAGATCGCCGAGATCGTCGCCGCCTGGACCGGCATCCCCGTCGCCCGCCTCCAGGAGGGCGAACGCGAGAAACTGCTGCGCCTCGACGAGATCCTGCGCGAGCGCGTCATCGGCCAGGACGAAGCCGTCAAACTCGTCGCCGACGCCATCATCCGCGCCCGCTCCGGCATCCGCGACCCTCGCCGCCCCATCGGCTCGTTCATCTTCCTCGGCCCCACCGGCGTCGGGAAGACCGAGCTCGCCAAGACCCTCGCCCGCGCCCTGTTCGACTCCGAGGAGAACATGGTCCGCCTCGACATGAGCGAGTACCAGGAGCGGCACACCGTCAGTCGGCTCATGGGGGCCCCGCCCGGATACGTCGGCTACGAGGAGGGCGGCCAGCTCACCGAGGCCGTACGCCGCAAGCCGTACTCGGTCGTCCTGTTCGACGAGATCGAGAAGGCGCACACCGATGTGTTCAACACCCTGCTGCAGATGCTCGACGACGGCCGCATCACCGATGCTCAGGGCCGCACGGTCGACTTCCGCAACACCGTGATCATCATGACGTCCAACATCGGCTCCGAGCACCTCCTCGACGGCGCCACCGCCGAGGGTGAGATCAAGCCGGACGCCCGCGCCCTGGTGATGGGCGAGCTGCGCGGGCACTTCCGCCCGGAGTTCCTCAACCGCGTCGACGACATCGTGCTGTTCAAGCCGCTCGGCGAGTCCCAGATCGAGCGGATCGTAGAGCTGCAGTTCGACGAACTGCGCCGCCGCCTCACCGAACGCCGCATCACCGTCGAACTCACCGACGCCGCCCGGGAGGTGATCGCCCACCAGGGCTACGACCCGGTGTACGGGGCCCGGCCGCTGCGGCGTTACATCTCCCACGAGGTCGAAACCTTCGTCGGGCGCGCCCTGCTGCGCGGCGACGTCCAGGACGGCGCCACGGTCCGCGTCGACGCCCAGCACGGAGAGCTGGTGGTCACCTACGACCAGCCCGAGGACGTGAAGGGAGCGACGGCGGCATGAGTACCGTGCAAGCCACCAACGTCACCTGCCCGCACTGCGGGCGCACCAACCGGGTACCCGTGGCCGCTGAGGGCCGCCCCAGGTGCGGCAACTGCAAGCAGCCACTGCCGTGGATGGCCGACGCGGGCGACGACGACTTCACCGAGGTCGTCGAGCAAGCCACCGTGCCCGTCGTCGTCGACCTGTGGGCCACCTGGTGCGGCCCCTGCCGCATGGTGAGCCCCGCGCTGGAGAAGGTCGCCGCCGATCTCGCGGGAAAGATCAAGCTGGTCAAGGTCGACATCGACAAGAACCCGCGCCTGGCGCAGCGGTTCGAGGTCCAGGCGATACCGACGCTGCTGGTCCTCGACAAAGGACAGACCATCGCCCGACAGACGGGTGCCGCACCCGCCCCCGCCCTGCGGCAGTGGGTGGAGCACTCGATCGCGGGCCACGAACCGGCCGGGAAAGGCTGATCAGCCATGACCGTACGAACCGACCCCCACCTCGCCCTCGTACGCCCCGTCACCCCGCGCGCCGCAGGGTGCGAGGAATGCCTGGCCACGCGTTCCCCCTGGGTCCACCTCAGGCTCTGCCTGACCTGCGGCCACGTCGGCTGCTGCGATTCCTCGCCGAACCGGCACGCCCGCCGTCACGCCGCCGCCGACGGCCATCCGATCGTGGCCTCGCTGGAGCCCGGCGAGGACTGGCGGTGGTGCTTCGTCCACGAGGCGTTCGTGTGATGCCCGGCGACGAGACGCGGTCAAGCGCAGCGCCGGTGCCGGACGAGACGGAGGAGAGCGTCCCCTTCGAGACTCCCGACATCTACGGCGCCTATCCCCGTCTGTCGGACGACCAGATGGCCCGCCTGGCGCAGCATGGCCGGCGGCGCGCGGTTGACGCCGGTGAGGTGCTGATCCGGGAGGGGGAGCGGTGCGAGACCTTTTACGTCGTCCTCAGTGGCTCGGTCGCCATCGTCGAGGGCTATGGCACGCCCGACGAACGCCTGCTGCGTGTGCACGGCCCCGGCCGCTTCATCGGCGAACTCGGCCTCCTGAACGGACAGGTGGCCTTCTACACCGCCCTGGTCAGGGACCCCGGCGAGTTCCTCGCCCTGTCCATGGATCAGCTGCGTGACCTGGTGACCCGGGACTCTGCCTTTGGCGATGTGGTGCTGCGCGCCTGCCTGGGCCGCCGTGCCCTGCTCGTCGGGCAGGGCGCCGGTTTCCGCCTCATCGGCTCGCGCTATTCACCCGACACCCGGCGGCTGCGCGAGTTCGCCGCCCGCAACCGGCTGCCGCACCGCTGGATCGATCTGGAGACGGACGAGGAGGCCGAGGCGCTGCTGCGCCGCTTCGCGGTCGGCCCGGAGCAGACGCCGCTGGTGATCTGGCGGGACACGACCCTGCTGCGCAATCCGAGCAACGCCGAACTGGCCCGGTTGATCGGCTTGCCGCCCCTGCCATCGGGCAACGGCCGCGGCGATCTCCTTATCGTCGGCTCCGGTCCGGCCGGTCTCGCCGCCGCGGTGAACGCCGCCTCGGAGGGCCTCGGCACGACCGTGGTCGAGGCGATGGCCACCGGCGGCCAGGCCGGGACGTCGTCCCGTATAGACAACTGCTTCGGCTTCCCCTCCGGCATATCCGGCGCCGAACTCACCGAGCGCGCTGTGCTCCAGGCGGGCAAGTTCGGCGCCCGGATCAGCGTCCCGGCGGAGGCGGCCCGGCTCGAACGGCGGGACGGCCACTACGCCGTCGGGTTCGCCGACGGCAGCGAGATCACCGCCCGTACCGTTGTCCTGGCCACCGGCGCTCACTACCGCCGCCTCCATGTACCCGGCATCGAGCTGTTGGAGGGCGCGAGCGTCCACTATTCGGCGACCGTCTACGAGGCCCAGCAGTGCCGTACCGACCCGGTGGCGGTGGTCGGCGGCGGCAACTCCGCGGGCCAGGCCGTGCTCTTCCTGGCCGGGTACGCACCGCAGGTGTATCTGCTCGTCCGTGGGCCGAGCCTCGCGGCGCACATGTCCCGCTACCTGATCGATCAGGTCGAGCGCCACCCGAGGGTGCGCGTGCTGCTGCACACCGAGATGACCGAGGCACTCGGCGACAAGGCGCTGGAGGCGGTCACCGTGGTCGACCACCGTACGGGCGAGCACCGCCACCTCGCGGTGCGGGCCCTGTTCGTCTTCACCGGCGCCGACCCCCACACCGAGTGGCTGTCCGGCGCGCTCGCCCTCGATGCGCGCGGCTTCGTGCTCACCGGCGCGGAGGCGCAGGCCTGCTCCGTTCCCGAACTGTGGCAGAGCCAGGGCCGCGACTGCCTGACATTGGAGACCAGCCTGCCTGGCGTCTTCGCCGCCGGCGACGTCCGCAGCGGCTCGGTGAAGCGCGTGGCGTCCGCGGTCGGCGAAGGCGCGATGAGCATCCACTTCGTGCACCGCTACCTGGACCACACGGCCGCGCCCGGCGGCACCGACAGCTCCTCGCGCACCCGTCCGAAGGAGTCCGCTTGGCTCGCATGACACCCAGCGGGCGACGAGATCACGAGAAGGAGAAGGAGGCGATGGGAATGACCACGCCCGTCCGGCGTCACCGCGGTGGCGCAATGCAGGGCAGCCCCGTTGGCTGGGCACGCAATCCGCTGACGGAGTTCGACCAACTGCTCAGCGAGATGAGCGGACTGATCGAATCCACGGTGGGAGGCACTGCGCCCGCAGTCGCGTGGACACCTCTGGCGGATGTCACGGAGGCCGCCTTCCACGTCGAGATCGAACTCCCCGGCGTCAAGAGCAAGGACATCAGCGTCGAAGCGAACGGCCAGGAGCTGGTGGTCACCGGAGAGATCAAGGAAAAGGAACGCAAAGGCGTCCTGCGCGGCTGACGAGAAGGGTCCAGTCATGCGGGTGTCGTCTCAGGGCGCGACGGTCATAGCTCTCCTGGCGGATCCGGACGTGCCGACAGAGATCGCGCAGCGGATGGCCCAGACACTTCCTGCTCGGCTCGCCGACAGGTCCGGCCAGGGGCGACGGTTCGACGTCGAGGTGATCAGTGAGCCCTTCACTTCAGGGACCGAGGACCCCGCCGCCTTGATGCGCCGGATCATGGATCGCGGAAGTGCGGAGAATTGGGACATCGTCGTGGCCCTCACCGACCTTCCGCTGCACTCGCGCGGGCGCAAGCTCGTTGTGAATCTGAGTCACGAGCACGGCTTGGCGCTGCTGTCACTTCCTTCGCTGGGGGGCTTGCGGCTGCAGACGAGGGCCCGGCGGGCCGTGGAAGAAGCCGTGCTTGGCTTGGCAGGTCCGCGGGCCACAGGGGCTGAAGAACCTCCGCAGAGTCAGCCGCTGCTGGGGCCCTTCGTCAGTCGTCTCGCGCCTATTCACCTGGGCACGGTCGATGAGGAGGAGACCACTGATCTTCGGTACATCGTCAGCGGGCCGCGGGGTTACCTGAGAGTGCTCTTCGGCATGGTCCGCGCCAACCGGCCTTGGCGGTTGGTGCCGGGCTTGTCGAAAGCCCTGGCGGCCGCACTCGCCACGGGGGCCATCGCGACCCTCGACTCCACCACCTGGAGCCTCACTGAGGCTCTGAGCACGCCACGCCTCGTGGTCGCCATGGTCGGGTCAGTCGGGCTCATGATCGGCTGGCTGATCGTAGACGGGGAGCTGTGGCATCGATCAGCAGAGGTCTCGCGGGAGGCAAGGCAGAGGGCGAGGCTCTACAACGCCTCGACGGTCGTGACTGTGGGTATCGGGGTGCTCGTCTGCTACGTGGGTCTGATCGTCATCAACTTGGTGTGGGCGCTGTTCATCCTCGACGACCAGGTGTTCGCCTCCATGACACGAGCCCCGCTGCACGCGACGGAATACTGGACTTTGTCCTGGTTCGTCGCTTCGGTCGCCACCGTGGGCGGAGCGCTGGGATCAGGCTTGGAGAGCGACGAGGCGATCCGGGCGGCCGCCTACTCCAAGCGCGAACAGGAACGTCGCCACATGCTCCAAGACAACCACGTTGACCAGCCCCCGAAGTGAACCGCTACCGGCGCAAATGGCTCCCACGGCGGCGGCCCTTCGGACCACCCCACGTCCGCTGAACTTGGGCCGCTCCCCTCAGCCGGCGGGCGACGCGCATCAGGCCAAGCATGGGCGGCGACGGCAGCGCGATGTGCCCCGGCGGGCTGATCACGGCGATGACGGGGCGGGTGTGGTCCCCGGCAGAGCAGGTCCGTCACCCTTCCTCAGCTGCTCTGCGACCCCCGTCGG
The DNA here is from genome assembly GCF_040612135.1 of Streptomyces sp. NPDC006458. Taxonomy (NCBI): domain Bacteria; kingdom Bacillati; phylum Actinomycetota; class Actinomycetes; order Kitasatosporales; family Streptomycetaceae; genus Streptomyces; species Streptomyces sp. NPDC006458. Next base: position 58,676 of record NZ_JBEXPR010000030.1, read on the forward strand.
CCATCCCGGATCGGCTACGAGGACGAGGTTGAGCCACGACCGCTGGGGCTGAGCGGACGGTAGGGATGTGGTCATCGATCGCCCTGTGCGGCGTGGGTGCCGGTTTGTGGGTGCAGGTCGGCCGGGGTCGCGCACCCGCCGAGTGCGGCGCCGTCGGGAGGCGGCAGCGCGGCCGACGCGACCCGGCGGAACGCTCCGGCTAGGCTCACACCCGTGACGTGGCTGCGGGCCTTCGGGGAGGTCGTGCGATCCGGGCTCACGATCGAGGAGACGCGGCTGGAGCCCTTGCTCGCGCTGCGCACGGCCGCTGGGGTGGCGATCGTCATCGGGCCGGCGCTGTGGCTGGTCTCCCCTGCGTATGCCGCATCGGCCGCCCTCGGTGCCTACTCCGCGGGTGGGGCCACCTTCCAGCGCACCTGGCGTCCACGCAAGGTGATCGCGCTCGGCGCGGGTGCGGGTCTCGCGCTCAGCACCTTCGTGGGCTACCTGGCGGCGGGGCGACTCGTGACGTTCCTCCCACTGCTGGCCCTATGGGCCTTTGCCGCAGGGATGGCCTGGGCCGTCGGATCGACCGCTGGGATCGTCGCAGCGACGACCGTCGGCGGCATACTGGTGACCATCACCCTGCCTACGAGCGTCGAGCGAGCCTTGGAGCACGCCGGGATCATCGTGCTCGGAGGCGTGGCGCAGGCCGTGCTGATCTTGCTGTTCCCGATCCGCCGTTGGGGGGCGCATCGTGACGCGCTCGCCAACGCCCTGGCCGCCGCGGCCGACTACGCGCGCCGACTTCGGCACGACCCGACCGCCCCGTTCGATCCGGAGCCGTTGATGACGGCCCGGGACGCGGCGGCCGTGACGCCATCACAGGCCCGCACCCGTCCGCCCGTCCTCCACGGCCCCCGGGGCCTCGCCGAGCGCATCCGGCCGGTCGTTGCCGCACTCGCCGACCCGGACGTCGGCGCCCCGGCGGGACCGCGCACGGGAGTTGCTCGATGCGGCCGCCGACGTCCTGGACGCGGCTGCCCGTTCGATCCGCCGCGGCATTCCCGCCGAGGTTCCGTCCGGGAGCGCAGATGTCCTGCGCGTCGACGAGGAGCATGAGGTACTGGAGGGCCCCGCGCGGCAGGCCGCCGAGCGGCTCGTGGAACTGCTCGGCGAGGTGTTGGAAATCGCCGGGAGCGGCGGCGTGCGCAGGAAGGCTCCCACGCCGCCCGGCCCCGCGAGCGCCCAGTTCCTGGTGCGCCCGACCATGTTCAGGCCGCTCCCGGTCGTCCTCCGGGCGGTCCGCCGTGAGCTCCGCCGGGACTCGCCCGTGTTCCGGCACGCCGTCCGCCTGGCGGCGGTGGCCACGCTCGGCTATCTGATCGCCGCCCGGCTACCCCTGGGCCACGGCTACTGGGCGCCCATCGCCTCGGTGATGGTGATGCGGCCGGACTTCCACCGGACGTACGCGCGTGCGGTGGGCCGTCTCGCCGGGACCCTGGCGGGGGTCGCGCTCGCCACCGGGATGGTGCAGGCCCTGGGCCCGGACGCCCATGTGTTCGGCGCGCTGGCGGTGGTCTCGGCGGGCCTGTCGTACACCCTGATCCGTACCGGCTACGCCTACTCCCAGTGCTTCACTGCCGCGTACGTCGTCTTCCTGCTTGGCATGGGCGGCCAGGCATTGGAGCAGACGGTCCCGGAGCGGGTGGTGCTCACCCTGCTCGGCGGGGCCCTGGCGATGCTGGCGTACGTGGTGTTCCCCGCGTGGGAGACGCCCCGGCTGCCGGGCCGGCTTGCGGACTGGCTCGCTGCCAACGGCCGCTACGCGGCCGCGGTGCTCCGCAGCTACGCCGAGCCGTCCCGGGGGGAGCATCGCGCCGACATGCGCAGGGCCCTGCTGGCGAGCAGGGAGGCACGTGCCGCCTGGCAGGAGGCCTACGACCAGGCAAGGCAGGAACCGGTCCGTCCCAGGGGGCTGACGTCGCGCGAGGCGCAGGAGGCGCAGGAGGCGCTCAAACGGTTTGGCCGGGCGGCGATGCTCATGGAGAGCCATGTCCCACGGGCCGACAGCCGTTTCGTCCCCGAGGCGGAGCGGTTCGCCGAGGCCCTGGAGGCCGACACCGAGCAGGCGGCAGTCGACGCGCGAGCACAGGAATCCGGACTGGGCGCGCGTGGAGGAGGCGCTCCACGCGTGGGAGGGCGCCGCCGGGGATCGGAGCCCGGTGGTGCGGCGCGGGGCGGAACTGCAGAAGCAGGCCTTGGAGGACCTCGCGACGGCCGTGAGCCGCACACCCCTGGAACGGGACGTCGGCTCTGCTCGCGAGGAGCAGCGGGTGCGGGCGACCCTGGCTGCGGAAGGTAACGGATCAGGGCCCGCGCACCGAGGTGGGTGACGGCGCCGGCGACGGGGAGCGCCGCGCCTCCTGGAGCGGGAAATAGTCTCCCGGCCGCGTCGAGCGCCGCCACACGTACACCGCTGTCGCCATCACGAGGATCAGACCCGCCAGGATCAGCAGTTCGATCCCCTCGACGTTCCACCGGAAGGACTTCTCCGCCTCGGCCGTCACGATGAGCACCTTGCGGATGCCGGCAACCAGGCCGACGACGAGGAAAGGCTCCGCATCGAGGGTCTGGTTCCTGATGGTGAGGCGGACGGTGTGGAGCAGCTCGGCCACGATGAACAGCACAAGGCCGTTGTCCAGGGCGGAGAGAACGACCGTCTCCTCGCGGTACGGCCCCTGGATCGACCTGATGACGTCGTGGACCACCTCGACGGTCAGGAGCCCCGCGAGCAGTACGAGGAACAGGTCAGGTCGGCAAGGCTGAGAGCCCAGGGCCGGGGTGCGTTCAGCCCGAAGACATGGTTGCTGGCGTTGCTGGCACCGGGACTGTTGATGTTGGGCGAGGGTGGCACCGGTGAGGATGAAGGGGAGGCGTGGGTAGGCGGGGTACCGGCGCAGCCATGCCGGTCCCTGCGGCCAGCTTGAAGTTGTGCCGGTGGCCGTGGCCCGTGGGCTGGGGCTGGTAGATGTGCAGTCGGAGTTCGGCGGTCTGAGGATTTCGGGAGTGTCACCCGGCTCCGTCCCAGGGACATCAGCGGCCACCACCGGCCGCACGAGTAAGAAGGAGAAATCAGCATGGCGATTCAGCGGATGGACAACGTCGGTATCGTCGTCGAGGACATGGATGCCGCCATCGCGTTCTTCGTGGAACTCGGTATGGAGCTGGAGGGCAGGGCGGAGGTCGAGGGCCTTGTCGCCGACCAGTGCACCGGTCTTGACGGCGTCCGCTGTGACATCGCGATGCTCCGGACCCCGGACGGTCACAGCCGGCTCGAGCTGGCGAAGTACCGTAGCCCTGCGGTGATCAGCGCCGGGCCGCGTAATCGGCCGCACAACATTCTGGGCACGCACCGCGTCATGTTCGCCGTAGACGACATCGAGGACACCGTTGCCCGCCTGCGCCGTCACGGCGCCGAACTCGTCGGCGAGATCGCCCGCTTCGAGGACAGCTATCTGCTCTGCTACCTCCGCGGCCCGGAGGGCATCATCGTCGGACTGGCCGAGCAACTGCGCTGAGAAGGAGGAATCGAACGATGCGGCAGAACAAGATCAGCGAGATTTTGAACCGCCCGATCAGCCAGGAGCTGCTGGCCCGTGACGTCGCCGCGCCGCGGGCGAGGAAGCTTGAGGAGCGCTGAAGGATCATCGGGAAGTCGAGCCCTTCCCCGGTTACGGCGACACCTCCGCCCCCTCGTCTGCGGTGAGAGGCCGAGCAGGCGGTCGCGGACGGAGTCGATCACCGTCGGGAATGTGAGTACGAGCGCCTGGTCGCGCCGGGTCCGCCCTGGCAGAGGGCGGCCGGCAAGGGCTCCACCTGGCGCGACGGCTCGGTGGAGTTCGACGCCACCGCTGCAGTGGTCTGCACGGCCAAGGCCAAGCGCACCACGACCACGCTGGGGCCGCGCGTCGGAGGCCGACCCGATGGCGTGGAAGCAGGTCACGCCCCCCGAGGACGACTGCATCACGGCCGACGGCACGCCGAGGCTTTCGATCACGGCTCCAGTCCGCGGCGATGGGCCGACGCCCGGGGCGACTCCGAGCGGGGCCGGCCACTCATGGGCCAGACGGTGCCGTAGGCCGCCGGCCGTCGGGCGCGACGGAGGGGCAGCCTGGGCCGGCACTGACCGTGTCCGCTGCTTGTCAGCCCCGACCAACTGGCCGTCACCTAACTGCGGTTGCTGAAAGTAGAGAGCCGTCCGCCCTCCGATGGTCACGGATCTCGACGCCGTTGGCGGAACGTCTGTAGGGGCGAGTGGGTCCGGTGGATCGCCGGTGTCGGCGGGTTCGCGGGCATGTACCGGCTGGACCGCCTGGAGTCAGCGCATCCATGTTGAGCCGGCCGTCTGGAGCCGTACGTGTCGGCAGTGCCGTGCGTTCCCCCGTACGTGGCTGCCGACGGGCCGCCCCGGCCTCCCCACGCCGTGTGCCCTGCCGCGTTCATGTGGTATGCGTGGTTCTGCCCGATGGCCAATACGGCAACTTTGCGCGATAATTGACGATGTATCAGAAGCCGGTCTCTTGCTGATGTGACCGTGCCGCCAGTGATCGACTAGGAGTCTGAGCGCAACCCCAGGGCACTGTGCTGGATCACGCCGGCCGGGGCATCAGCGGAGCGCGACTCCCGACGGGTCAACTCCACCAGCTTCGATCGGAGATCAGGCGCTGGTTCGCCAAGCACGATGGCGGTGATCACCAACTCGAGCATGACGCAGTCGTAGGCATCGTCCGTGCCTCCATAGCGTTCGGCGTCACGCTCTACCACGGCACTGGCGATCCGCCATCCACCGCCGTCAACCGGCGCGAAGGTCGCCGCGAATACTCCGTAACCGGTCCAGCTTCGATGCAGGAAGACAACCTCACCCTCGGTGAAGACGTCCCACTTCTCGTCCATGTCCCGTGCCCCGTAGCCGCGCTGGATCCGCTGCCAGTCTTCTTCTGACCAGATCCGCTGGGGCAGCTCCGGCATCGGCCGAGGATCTGATATCGGCTGGACACGACACATGGACCGAGTTACGCGTTCGTCAGCAGGCATGGAGTGATCTTACGGACGAAGCCGAGCACAACAGCACACTCCTCGTCGTCCTCATTGTGAAACGACCTGTTGGTCCTGTGCAGACGCGGACAGCAGACCGGCGAGGACGTGGCCGACGTCGACGGCCCGTTCCGCGGCGCTCGGCGGGACGGGTCCGGCGGCGCGGGGACCCCGGGGGCGTCCCTTCAGAACCTCCCGGATCACACGGGACTGCACGCCGAGGCTGTCATAGACGTCGGGGTTCTGCCCGAACGCATCCGCGGCCGCGGCCAAGGCCTCGCGGACGTCGCCGACGGACGACGGCATCCCGGCGAGGAGGTTTCCCACCGCGAGCCCCGTGTCCAGCGCCCCATGGCACTGCAGCACGGTAGGCAGGTCCCTGTCCCCGAGCTCGGCGTACCCGTCGCTCATCAGCGCCCGGACGACGGTCCCGGGCTCGTCGGAGGGGCCAGGCCCCGGTGATGCGAACACGGCGTGGCAGACCGCCAGGCGAACGTCCTTCGGCGGGTACGCCCCGACCGCGGTCGCCGGAGCCGTCACCAGGGCATCGGAAAGGGTGGCGACGTAGGCGGGGCCGCAGGCGAGGCACGCGCAGACATCCGCGAAAACCTCGCCCAGCCAGCCTTCCCAGACCGGCTGCCGGCCGGTGGGCAGGCCGCTGGCGAGCAGTCTGGCCCGCAAGGCCTCGGTCAACTCGCAGTCGTCTTCGATGTGATGGCCGACTTCGTGCGCCACGGCGAGCACATCGGGGAGGTGTTCTGTCTGGTGCCACGGCACGCCGATGATCGGGAACGGCAGCCGCCGCACCGCATCGGCTCCGGGCCGGGTGCGGACGCCGCTGGGCAGCAGCCCACGATAGTCGCTTCCCCGGGCGAGCGTGAACGGAACCGCGTCGCGGCTGAGGAAGACCAGCGGCGGTACGGACGAGGGCAGCCCGGCCGCTTCGAGCGCCGGTCGATAGCAGGCCCAGGCCAGTTCGTCGGCCGTGTCCAGGAATTCCTGGTACTGGGGCAGGCAGCGCAGGACGAGTTTGCTGCGGAAGAAGTCCCACACATGGTGGAGATCCAGGATCGGCTCGGCCAGCTCGGAGTCCGGGAGTCGCGAGAGATCGCTCAGAGAGGTCCTGAGCAGGCGCGTCAGACAGGCCACCTGGCTGCGGTGCTTCTCCAGCGGCTGGTCCGGCTCGGCGGCGGCCTCCTCCCAGCGGGCCGTCTCCCGGTCCAGGCTGTCCTTCAGGTGGCCCAGCCGGGCCCGGCTGCGCTGCTCGTAGTCGGCGCCGGTCACGAGAGCACACAGGTCGCGTAAGTGGCGGGAGCGGTGAACAGCGTCGTGCTGCCAACGGCGAGCGACTCGTGGCCGGTCGACATGAGCCGTCGCCGTACGAGCAGTTCGAAGGCCTCCGAAAGTGGCAGCCCGTCCCGGATCGCGGTAGCGAGGATGTCGACCGACGGGTAGGTGTGCGACTCGCTCAGCCCGATGCCGAGGATGGCGGCGGCCGGAAGCTCGGCGAGCAGTTGGGCGGCGAAGATGTTGCGTCCGAGCAGTTGCTCGGGGATGTCCAGCGGGGATCCGGGCAGCGGCGGGTCGAGAACCACCAGGCAGGCCGGCGAGTTCCGCAGCCACTGTGCCAGGGCGGCGGCTGACAGATCGAACCCCTGGGACTTGGTCGCCCATCTGTAGTCGGAGTACGGTGCGGACAGGTCGAAGTACGGCTCGCGCGCGGTGGTCTCGAGCGGGGCGCTGACATGGATGAGGCTCGGTGAGCATCGGCAGGGCCTGCGGATGTCCACGGATTCGGTCAACCGGATGTCGAACCCCCGGGAGGCGTAGAGGTCGGCCAGATCCACACCGGACTGGTAGTGACTGCCGCGGGATTCGTACTGAACGGCCGGTGACGGAGCAACGAGTGCCACGCTGGGCCGGTCCTTGCGGGCCCGGCGGCGGGACAGGTCCAGGGCCGCCAGCTCGGCGGCGGTCAGGCCGGCATACACCTGACCGGTCAGGCGGGCGACGGCCTCTCGGGTGCGCGGGCCGAGGAACCCGTCGACCGGGAGCTGCGGATCGACCGTCTCGCGCAGGGCGGCCTGGATCCGCAGGCTTGCGCCGGCGTCGGCCAGGGCCGGCCGGGTGCGGAATCCGATGACTGGAACGGCCGAGTCCGGCCGGCCGAGTCCGGCCAGGGCCCACTCCCATGGCAGCGCGTGAACCAGCGGGTCGTCGGACTCCATACGCAGCACGCGGAAACCGCTCTGGTCGGGAATCTCCGGCACGGACACGGTCAGAGCCTCGTGCAGAACTCGTGCCACGGCCTCCAAGTCGTGGACCAGAAGCCGTTGCAGCGCATCGGGATCGTCGAGGGGCATTCCTTCGGGGGCGGACAGGGTGATCGGCAGCTGGGCGGACTCCTGTTCCAGAGTGCCCAGACCTGCCGGGCCGGGTGGTGCGACGCGGTGCGGCAGGCCGAGACGCTTGTAGACCCGGCTAGCCGCCCGGTGTGCCTCCTCGTCGTCGGTGATCTCCGCGTAGGCGCGCAGTGCTTCGGCGCCCCATCGGGTCGGCCGGTGTACTTGGGAGGCCGCTTCGACCGCTTCCTCCACCAGCCGTCTCGCCGTCGTGCCGTCCCGATCGCGCCGTGCGTCGGCGGCCAGCCGCAGCAGGATGGCGGAACGGAGCAGCGGGGAGCGGGCCGCGGTCACCTGGACGGGGTGGTCTCCCTCGACGGGTACCCCGAGACGGCTGCGGGCCTGGACCCAACGCCATTGTGCGAGGGGGTCGCCCTCCTCCATGAGGTCCACGGCCTCGTCGAGAGCCCGGCGCGCGCTGTCGCGCCGGCCTGCGAGGCGGTCGAGTTCGGCCAGCAGCATCCGGTGCAGCGCCTGGTCCTGCGGGTCGTCGACGTCGTCAGTTGAAGGCAGGACGCGGCGCAGTGGCTCCACCACCGCCTTGCTGGGGTTGCGCGGAGTCGGGCAGCGCCGCAAGTCCTCCATGACGAAGAGCCGGGCGGACGGGGGTTGCAGGGTCTCCAGGGCCTCGGCGAGTGCCGGGATCGACTGTCTGTTCCGCCACCATGCCGCGACCAGCCGGTGCACGGCGAGGATCGCGGTGTGGCGTGGTGGGATCGGCTTGGGGACGTCCGCATCCCGCGTGTTCCCCTCCAGCCGGTACCCGGCCTCTCTGGCCATCTCACGACCGAGAAGGATGGTACGGAGCGTGAACTCGGCCTCGGGCGGGTCCCATTGACCGGCGGGTGGCCCGGGACGCCGGTCGGCGACGGCGAGCAGGTCCCCCGTCTCCGTGAGATCTCCGACCTCCCGGAGCAGGAAACGGGCGTGCAGATAGAGACATTCCGGATGGCCGGTCCGGTACCCGAACTCCGCCCACATGCTCTCGGCCTGCCGGAACAGCGCTTCTGCGTCGTCCACCTCGAGCAGCTCGCCCATGACGACGGCCCGCAGCTGGTGGATCTGGGCTTCGAGCCGGTAACGAGTCGCCCCGAGGATCTCTGCGGCGACGGAGAGGGCGGCGTCCAGTGTCGCGAGGGCGCGGCTCCCCTGACCGAGCATCAGCTCCGCGCGGGCGGTGAGGAGCAGTGTCGTCACCCGGGCGTCGCTGATGTCGCCGTGGGCCACCGGTCCCGCTTCGGCCAGGGCCTGGGGTGGCAGGATACGCAGAGCTGCTGCCGGCCGGTAACAGGTCAGCAGCAGCCTGGCCCGGGTCAGGGTGGCCGGATCCGTCCCGGTCGCGCTCCCGGATTGGGGTTCGGCCCGCTCGCACCAGTCCAGGGCTTCCTGTAGCTGTCCCTGTGCCTCTCGTTCGCGCGCAAGGGCAAGCGAGATCTCGTGCGCCTGGCCGGTCCTCCCCTCTCGCCCGGTCAGCTCGTACGCCTCCTGGTAGGCATCTCTCGCGGACGGGTCGCCGACAGCGGCTCGACTGTCGCCGAGGACGCGAAGCACGTCCGCGCGCTCGTCCGGCATGGCCTCCGCCAGCGCACGCGTGGCGAGCGAAGTCGCTTCCTCCGCACGGCCGTTGACGGTCAGGAGCAGCGCGCGCAGCGCGTTCTCCCGACTGGTGACGGACACTGCGCTCAACGGGAGGCCTCGGAGGCGGTCGGCCTGGCTCAGGGAGTACTCGACCTCCCTCCACCGTGGATCCGACGGGCTCGCCTGGTCGCGGAGCGCCTGTCGGCTGATGGCATACGCCTCCTGAAGGTGGGCCTCGATCAGCTCGGTGTACGAGATCAGCGCCTTGCCCTGCCGGGTGCGCCGGGGCTCGCCCTGCTCGTCCAGATAGTCCCTGCCGAGAACTTCGGTGGCGAGTGCGTGCAGCTCGTCGAGCGCGTCGGTCTGCCGCGCCTGGCGCAGCGCCGCCCGCCACCGTTCGGCGGCCCTCTCGTCCTGCATCTGGAACCGGTGGTAGACGGCCTCACGCGTGAAGTCCGCCCACCGGTCGGGGTACTGAGCTGCGAGCGCCTCGAAGTGTTGAGCGAAGGCGCGGTGCAGGAGCGTGAACACCCGTTGGCGAGACAGCAGGAGGCGCTGGGGGGCGAGGATGTCAGGGTGGAAGATCACGGTCGATGGGTCTCCGGGCGCTTGTGAGACCCAGGAGGAGCTTCCCGCGTAGTGGAGCAGCCTTTGCCAGGTGTTCTCCAGCGCGGCGTCGTCCGAGGGCGGTTCGGCGAACGGATAGGCGTCCGAATCGGCGACACCGTGGAGGTCCTTGCGCGGATCGTCGTCCGGGGTGGGCCCGCCCATGTTGCTCAGGAACGGGAGCATCACCGGAAGGTCCTCTCGCCGCAGTTTTCGGGGTACGACGCCGTAGCGCACCAGCCAGCGCACCGCGGGCTCCTCGATCCGGTGCACCACACGTTCGATGAGCAGGGGCATGATGGGCTCGGGTACCTGCGCCAGGCCCTCGGCGGTCATGTCGGTGTCCTGCTCGATGGCGTCCGCGTAGATCGCGAGGGTGAGCGGCCGACCGTTGGCGCGGCGTCGTGCGACAGCCCGCTTGCCGGCGTCGGTGATGCCGCGGATCTGGCGAAGGTACCTCTCGGCCTGCTCGTCGGTGAACGGCTCGACTTCGACCCGCTCGCTCCCTTCCAGTGCCTCCCGTGCCTGGGGTACCCGCTCGGTCAGGTCGTACCGCCCGGCAAGCACCAGGCGAAGGCTGGGGCAGCACTTGCGTACCCGCCCGAGCAGTTCCAGGAAACGGCCGGTGTCCTGCTGGCCCCGCCGCAGGAGCTCTTCCATTGTGTCGCAGACCAGCAGCGCCGGTTCGGCGCCGGCCGCGGCGTTGAACCTGCTGACGAATATCTCGACGATCTCCGACCGCAGTTCGTCGATGTTCTGGGTGCGCAGACTGTCGGCGGTCGTACGGCTCAGATCGGACGGGCGGCGCAGGAGGCTGCGCAGGGATCCGTACGCGTCCAGTTTGCCGAACGGCCTCTCAAGCCAGCGGTTGTCGAACTGCGCGGCGGCCTCGAGCAGGGCCAGCCAGGGGTGGCGCCCGATCGCCACGGGGGACACCGCGTCGAAGTCGATCCGCGCACAGGGTATGTCCCGTTCCGCGGGGACGCAGTAGCGCGTGACCAGCCAGCGCAGTTGCATCGTCTTGCCCATGCCGGGAGAGGCGAAGACCTGCCACACTCGGCTGCCGTGGTCGCCCATGAGGGCGTCGGCCCGCTCCCGCAGACCGGTGGGTGCCAGGTACTGGGCACAGCGGGCGTAGTCGACGGCCCAGTAGGACTGGGCCCGAAGGTAGCCTGAACGGTCCAGCAGCACGCGGGCGGCGTCCGGGCCCGAGACGGTACGGCGGTCGGGATCGCCGAGCACGTCCAGCAGGTCCTGGCAGCGGGCGAAGTCCCGGTTGCGGTCCGCCTCACCGAAGAGCACGTCGAACAGTTGCAGCCCCTGGGGTGTGTCGGCCACCAGCAGGTGCCGCAGCTGCTCGCGCCGGTCCCCCGCGGCTGCCGCGTGGTCGGCGAGCCGCCGCTCCAACGCGGCCAGGTCATCGGGTGCCGGGCCACCGGTCCAGCCCGTCAGCCAGGTCTGCATGTACACCGTTCGGTCGTCGGGCAGCAGCCGATGACGGCCAGGTTCGTGGGGTACCTCTTCGACCGCGCCCAGCGCGGCCAACTGGTCCAGCGTGGGCGCGTCGGCCCCGCCGTACGGTCGCAGAAGACCGTCGAAGAGTTCCCGGTCGAAGGTGACGGCGGCGGCGCAGGCCTTGAGCAGGGGCTCCCATGCGCTGGGGCGCAGGGAGCGCCGGATCTCGGCGAGGCTCTCACCCGAGGCGATGCGGGCGCCGATGCCGTCGAGTGTGTCGGTCATGTCTGGCCCGCCGTCCTCTTGACCAGGATGTCCCTGACATCCCCGAACACCTCGACGGAGCCGTATTCGTACCCGCGGAAACCCTCGAAAACCTGTCTGGCTTCGGAGAAGTCCAGGCCTGCCCGCTCGCAGTACTCCTCGGCCAGCCGCATGAACTCGCGTTGACTGAAGTCGCCCAGTCTGAGCGGCGGCTTCCACAGGCGGCTGCTCTCGTCGGGCAGCGCGCGGAAGATCCATTCCTCGGTCGCCACCAGGACCAGCCGCAGTGGTGATTCCTCGTTCCGTGCGATCGGCGCGATCAGCTCGGGGTAGACGATCTGTCGACAGGATGCCGGGAGGAGGAGCTCGGCGTGGTCCAGGGCGAGGACGTGGACGCGATCGGGCGAGGCCGCGTGCAGGGCGTCCAGGAAGGCCCGGAAGATGCGTTTTCTGCGCTGGTCGGCCTGTCCGACCTGCTCGTCGAAGGGTTCCCATCGGTCCGCGACCGGTTCCAGGGCTGCGGTGGTCACCGGCGCGTTCCCCTTGACCATGGCGTTGAGTGTGGCGTTGAAGGGGGAGAAGGCCTCCGCCGGCAGCGGCTCCGGTTGGCTGTTGTCCATGCACGCGCCGCGGATCGTACGCAGCAGGTCCAGCCAGCCCTTGTGCTCCGGACCCGGCTCCGCGGCTTCGTTCGCCGAGAGCCTGGTTCCGAGGTCCACATACGTGATGCGGTAGCCGCGGACGAAGCAGCTGAGCAGGCAGGACCGGGTGAGCCAGGTTTTGCCCGTGTGTGGGTAGCCGCCGATCGAGTGCCCCGAGACGACGAGCAACGGCCGCTCGGCAGGCTGCTCGGTGACACCGAGTGCCCGCCATGCCACGCGTCGCTCGTCCGCGCGGTCCACGAAGAGTTCCAGTCCGCTGTACAAGGAGTGCTCGCAGAGTTTGGTGATGTCCTCTTCCCTCGGCTTGGGGTGGATGGCCAGGACCGACTCCGGGCGGTGGCGCGTGACGAGCACCGGCAGGGCCCACCATCCTTCGTCCGCGTACGTGAGGCGCAGTTGCCGCCGTGTGGCGTGTACCGCCTGGTCCACCGCTCCGCCCTGCGACAGGACCTGATACAGCTCACCGGCGAAGACGACACTCACCGGCGAGTCGATGTCGGCCTGCATCGACACGACGGCGCCGACGTGGGCTTCCAGGAAGGCGTGGGCCAGACCGCCGAGCCGGTCGAGCGGATCGGCCGTGGTGCGGCAGGCGTTGAGGACGATGAGCCGGGGCCGCCACTCGTCCAGCAGTTCCGTGACTTGGTCGGAGGTCAGACTCCACTGCTGCGAATCGGGCGGTTGCGTGTGCTCGGTGGCCCAGTTGAACGGCAGCCGGGAAGGAGCGCCCGGGACCGCCGGCATACCGTGACCGATGAAGTGCAGGATGTGCGGCCGCCACGTCCTGACCTCGTCGAACAGCTTCTCGTGGGACGGACCGTCGAGCACCTGCAGGTGGGTACGGCCGGGTTTCTTAAGTGCGGCTCCCACCCGGGCTATCTCGCGGTCCGCGAGGTTCTGCCGGTCGTCCGGGTTGCAGACGACGACAAGCACCCGCATCGGCCCCAGCTCGACCTGGGGTGCCTGATCTGCCACGGTGTCCGGTTCGTTGCGCTCCGTAGAATGCAGGCGGGAGAACAGCAGCTTCGGGTGGTGGAAGAGCAAGGTCCCCCGATCCCTCAGCAGTTCCCACGGCAGCGAGCGCAGTTCTTCGACGGCGATCTCGATACTGATGCGCAGCGGTTCACTTTCGGTGCCCGAGGCTCGTGCCTGCTGCCACAGCGGACCTACCGCGCCGGGAGTCAAGAGCTGGAACAGGAAATCGCCTGCGTCCTGCCGGCGTTGGTCTCCAGACCCGACCTTGAAGACCTCCCGGAGCTCTTCGATCCGCCCTGCCGCCTCCGCCAGGTCGATGTTCTCCGTCGCCTCATGCGCCGCTCCGGTTTCCGCTTCTTCCACGCGCAGGCTCACCTGGACGGGCCGTTCACCTGCGGCGGCCCTCGCAGCTTGTCCCGGCCGAATACGGAATCGCACGTTCTTCACTGTCGCCCCTGGAAGGGTGTCATTCGTTCTCCGGGTCGTGGAACGGAAGCTCCTCCGTCCGGTCGCCCGGTTCCAGGGCAGCCTCGGGATCGTCCCCGATCTCCTCGCTCAGCAGCGGAGGAAGGGCGGAGGGGAGGGCCCCACGCCCCGGCGGCCGCGGTCCGTACTCGGCCACGATCTTGCCGAGCCAGTTCTTGCGCAGACGGATCACCTGGTAGAACGGCGTGACGTCGGTGCCGGTCCATTGCGCGCCGAGAGCGCTGTGGCGGACGACGGACGCCCCGAGCGCGAGATCGGCCATGCCGAGCTCACCGACGCCGGCGGACGCGGACACCTTGAGTTCGGCCACCGCCCCGCCCTCGGCAGCGGTGAGCACCGTGGCGCCGGCTGCGGCGACGACGCTGGTCACAGCCAGCAGTGAGTCGTCCCACTCCTTGTTCCACCATGCGGAGACCAAGGCATGCGAAAGGCCCCTGACGTCGGAGATTCCGCTCTGCGAATACTCCCGGAAGACCACGAAGGCCGTTCTGCCCCTCGTGAAGGTCACTGAAGCACCCGCATCGGCTTCGGTCAGCGCCGACAAAGCCGCAGGGGTTTTTCCTGAGGCTTTGAATGCGACATCCACTGATTCGTTCGAATCGTAGATGAAGGTACCGTCCGGTGTGCCGTGCTCCCGCTGGAACGGGATTCCGCGGGCGGCCAGGTCGCCCGCTCTGCGGACGCCGTCGCTCTTTCGGTCGTAGACGTGACCCAGGCGAACTCGAGTCGACAGCGGCCAGGTGACCCACCACCCCTGCCACTGGTCCTTTGTCATGGCATCGCGGTAGACCTGGTAACCGTCCATCACACCTCCCGGGCAATGGCTCCGCCTTCGACCTGGTGGTCTGCCTTGAACGGGCGATGCCCGCGCAGAAGGGCACCGCCTCAAGACGGCTTCGACGGGGGCGGTCACCGCGGAGGCAAGGATGTCTCCCTCAGCGATGGCCCGGGTGTCACCGAGCACCGCACGCTTCGAGTGGGCTGGTCAGCCTGCCCCGATTCGAGGGTACGCAAGTGGCGTCAGCGCAGCGTCATTTCGATGTCACCGTGGGCTCACCGAGGCCACTAGCGGAAAGGACTGACCTGGGCGGGGGACCGCAGGACCGCCGTCGGACAGCGGCGGCTCTTCGACGTCGCCGCTCGGGGAGAGGTGCTCGACACCTGCTTGTACACCACGCCCGGAAAGTTCGGCGGCGGGGGAGCGGGGACCACCTGGCTGGTCGGCTCCGCCGCCGACGTCGCCACGGCGCTGGACAACTACCGCAAGCTCGGCATCACCCGCTTCGTGCACCCTTGTGTACAGGTGGTCAAGGACCGCGGCCTTCAATCATCGCGGCTGGCCACGGGAGAAATGCCTTCGCCGTGAGGACCTGACCCCGGCATGATTCCCACCGTGCACGAAGACAAGGACCATCGCGGGCGAATGCGGTACCTCGATTCCGTATGCGCGGGCGATCGCTCATTTCACGAGCGACCCAACTGCCCGGCACAGATCACTCGTTGACACACTCCGGACTACGTGCTTCCATCCGGTCATGACTCCGCCGGAGCCTTTGACCCGTCGCCGCGCCGTGGACCTGGTCCGCGTGGCCGCCGCGCTGTGTCGGCTCCCCGGCCACGAGCGCTGATCGGCCTTCTCACGGTTCTCTTCTACGACGGCTGCGTCGTGCGGCGCTGTTGATTTCCGTGGGCCTGCCGCGCGTCGGCTGCCGCGCGCTGCCCCAACCCCCTTCCCTACCCTGTATGACGGGATTGCCATGTCTGCTGCCGGCTCCGCCTCCCACCACGAGATCGCCTACGATCGCCGCAGGCTGCGCCAGTGGCTCGCAGGGGAGGCCAGATCGGACGGGGTCACGCGGCGCCGGCTACTGACACTGCTCGCCGCGACCGCCGTCGCCACCGCGCTCCCTGTGAGGAATCCGGCTCACGCCGCCGGCTCGCCGATCGTCAAGCCGCTGCCGCCCGAGTGGTTCATCCAACGCGGCACCAACGCCGAGACCCGCTGGGAGGCGCTGAGCGGAACCGGTCATCACACTCCCAACGCACTGTTCTTCGTCCGCAACCACACCGCGACGCCCGTCCTGGACGCCGCCGACTGGCGGCTGAGACTGTGGGGTGACGGGCTGCGCGGCACGCCCGCCGAGGACAAGCCGGTGGAGTTCGGGTACGACGATCTGCGCGCCCTGCCCGCCGTCACTCGAACCGCGTTCGTCGAGTGCGCCGGAAACGGCCGCAGCTACTACACGACGCAGCAGGGCGAGACGGTCACCGGCACCGCGTGGACGCTGGGCGCGGTCGGCGTCGCGCGCTGGCGCGGGGTGCGTCTGGCCGACGTACTCCGTAAGGCCGGGCTGTCCCCGTACGCCGTGGACGTGCAGCCCCGCGGCCTCGACGCCGAGTACGTCAGCGGTGGCGAGAGCCTCGGCCGCGTGCGCCGCCCGCTGCCCCTGGCAAAGGCACTGGACGACGTGCTGCTCGCCTACGAGATGAACGGCGAGCCGCTTCCGTACGACCATGGCTACCCGGTGCGGGTGCTCGTGCCCTCGTGGGTGGGGATCGCCTCGATCAAATGGGTCGGCGACATCGAGGTGTCGGCGCAGCCTCTGTACTCGCCGTGGAACGCCACCTTCTACCGGCTGTTCGGCCCCGCCCACCCGGAGGAGGGCAGTGCGCCGCTGACCCGGCAGGCGGTCAAGAGCGCCTTCGAGCTGGCGAACGGCGCGACGTTTCGCGCGGGGGAGAGGCAGGTGCTGCACGGCAGGTCCTGGTCGGGCGCGGGTGCGGTCGCACGGGTCGACGTCAGCACCGACGGTGGGGCGAACTGGCGGCGAGCCCGGCTTCATGACCGGCCGCGCTCCGGCACCTGGACACGTTGGTCCTTGCCCTGGACGCCTCACACACCAGGCCCGACACACTTGCTTGCCCGCGCCGCGGACACGGCAGGCCGCACACAGCCGGACACCGCTGTCTTCAACACGCAGGGCTATCTGTTCGACGCGGCGGTGCGGCATCCGGTGACCGTGCTTTGACGCCGTTGCGCCGACGTGCGCCGGGAGCGGACCGCGGCAGTGGACCGCGCCACGGGGGCCGCGCTCCGGCCGCCCGCCGTGCCCTCCTCGTGTGTCGCAGCGCCGCCCGTCGTGCCGCCGTTCGCCGGCCCTTCCGATGCCTTCCGCGAGTCTTCTCGCACGATGCCCGAAGCTCGTCGTCTCCACGCCGGATCCCCCGGCTCGTGGGGCTGCTCCAAGCGGATGTGTCTGCCCGTCGAGTGCTACGTCGGGGTGGGCAGGTGCGGGGAGCGGAGCACGAGCAGGGTGATCTCGCTGGGGGCGAAGACGCGGAACGGCGGGCCCCAGAAGCCGGTGCCGCGGCTGGTGTAGAGGAGGGTGCGGGTGCCGTGGCGGCTGAGGCCGGCGAGGGCGGGCTGGTCGATGCGGACCAGGTGGTGGAAGGGCCAGATCTGGCCGCCGTGGGTGTGGCCGGAGAGCTGGAGGTCGATGCCGTCGGCTGCCGCCCGGTCGACGAACTTGGGCTGGTGTGCCAGGAGCAGGACGGGCAGGTCGGGGTCGGCACCCTTCAGGGCTCCGGCGAGGTGGGCGCGGTGGCCTGCCAGGCCGGATGACTCGGCGGTGACGTCATCCACGCCGGCGACCACGAGGGTGTCGCCTCCGCGTTCGAGCAGCAGATGACGGTTGCGCAGCGGCTCCCAGCCCAGCTCGTCCATCAGGTCGACCCAGCCCTGGGCCTCGCTGTAGTACTCGTGGTTGCCGGTGACGTATACCCGGGCCCGGGTGGCCCGCACGGTTCCGAGTGGGGCGGCCTGGGCGCGGCGGCGTTCGGCCGTGCCGTCCGCGATGTCGCCGGTGTGGCAGACCAGGTCGGCTTCCAGGGTGTTCACCCTCTCGCATACCCGTGCAGACCAGCGAGTGCGATCGAGGGGGCCGTAGTGGGTGTCGGTGATGAGGACGACGCGGAGGCCGTCCAACCCGGCACCCAGCCGTGGGAGTTGCACATCGAGTCGGCGCACGCGTGGCACGCGGCGGGCTTCGGCGTATCCCCAGGCGAGTAGTGCGGCGGCTGTGCCGAGGACGGCCCAAGTGACCATTCGAGCCCGGTCCTGGCTGTCGCCGGCGCCGGCCACGGTCAGGGCGAGCCGCAGCAGGACGCCGAGCAGAAGGGACCAGGTGAACAGAACCCAACTGGTGCCCAGCAGGCTGTCACCGACGATCGCCGCCCGGTCCTGCTGGCGCCGGCCGTGGCCGCGCGCCATCGCGAGCGGCATACCGACGAGGCCGAGGGCGAAGAGGGCGGTGCCGGCGAGCGTGACGGGCAGCGGCCAGTGCTGGCCGCTGTGCAGGAGCACCCAGCAGGGCACGGCCCACAGCAGGACGGGGGCGATCAGGGGGAGGTAGCGCATCAGGCGGTGCAGTCGGCTCGGCCGCGGAGCGTGCGCTTCTCTGTCGGCGGGTCGGGTGTTGCTGGTGTCGGTCACGCTTCCCTCTCTCACCAGGCTTCCGTCCCGCGCACTGTATCCGGGCGCTCCTTCCTTTCGACAGGGCGCTCCGCCAGCAACCGTGTCAGCTGCGTGATCTCGGTCCGTGCCGGCCCCTCGGGCTGATCGCCCGTACCGGCCCCTCGGGCTGATCGGCGAGACTGCCGGGTCAGCCCGAGGGATCCGGGTGCCCTCAGGCCGCGAGCGGTTCGTCCACGAGGAACCCCTCCACGAACTCCAGTGTCCGACGGTCGAAGTCGGCGTACTGAGCCTTCCGTTCGGCGCCGGCGACCGCGTCGCCGACGTGCAGATTGCCTTCGGCGTCGACGCGCTGCGGTCGCTCCTCCGCGTCGAGGAGCAGGCCCACAGTGGAGTGCGAGAAGCCGCAGTAGATGGCGATGCCCTCACTCAGGTTGGCCTCGAGGACGGACCGCATCCCCTGCGCGAGGGGATCGTCGGCGGTGGCGCCGGCCAGGCCGAGCCACAGCATGCGCTTGCCGGCCAGGCGGGGCTTGCTCCGGCCGTAGGCGAACCCGTAGTTCCACACACGGTCGATCCATCCCTTGAGGACGGCGGGCACGCTCTGCCAGTAGACGGGGAAGACGGCGACGACCACATCGGCGTCGAGGATGCGCCGCATATGAGCGTGCGTCTCTTCCGAGTACGTCTTCTCCCGGTTGCCCCAGTCCGGCTGGTCCTCCACGGTCATCCGAGGGTCGAACCCCTCGGCGTGCAGGTCGAGCAGGTCGATGCGGTATCCGGCGGCCTCGAGCCGGGCGGCCGCACGGCGTGCGGTATGGGCGGTGAGGGAATCGCTCCGGTGGTGGGCGACGACCACGAGGGCTGTTCTGGCGTCACTGCTGTGCTGCGGCACAGTGTCTCCCGACTGGGCTCGATGTGTTCGGTGAGTCCAGTACAGCCGTGGCCGCGTAGAGGATCCATGGGAGAAAGTCTCCAAGGCATAGGAGATCGTCTACGATTCCCTTATGGATCCCTTGAGTTCGCTGCTGAGCGGCATCCGGGCCGAGGGCTCGGTCGTCAGCCATGCCGTCCTGAGGGCGCCCTGGACCATCCGCTTCGCCGACGGCGCACCGCTCACCATGGTCACCGTGCTGCGCGGGGGCGGCACGCTGCTGCTGCCCGACGGCACCGAGCGGGTCATCGCCGCGGGCGACACGACCATCGTGCGCGGCCCCGCACCGTTCCATCTCGCGGACGAGCCCGCCACCGTCCACCGCCCCCACGCGGAGTACGAGATCAACTGCCTCGCCACGGAAGCCCCGTGCTCGGCCCAGGAACTCGGCGGCATCCGCTGGGGCACCGACCCGGGCGGCGCCACGGCACTCGTCGTGGGCGCCTACCGCGCCTCGGGCCATCGCCACGAACGGCTCCTGCGCGCGCTGCCACCCGTCCTGGTCGTCAACGAGGACGCCGAAGTATGCGCCTGGATGGAGAGTTCCGCCGCCGACGCCGCCCGGCTCTCCTCCGGTTCGCAGGCGCTGATGGACCGGCTCCTCGACTGGGCTCTGGTGTGCACGCTGCGCACCTGGTTCGACCAGGCGGGCGCCGACGCTCCGAGCTGGCATCGCGGCCTCGCCGACCCGGTCCTCGCGCCCGCCCTGCACGCCTTCCACGGCCGGCCCGCCGATACCTGGACGGTCGCGTCGCTGGCCGCGCAAGCCGGCGTCTCCCGGGCGCTGTTCGCCAGACGCTTCACCGAGTTGATGGGCCGCCCGCCCCTCGCCTACCTCACCGAGTGCCGCATGGACGACGCCGAGGCACTCCTTGCCGACACCGACCACAGCATCGCCCAGATCGCGAAGGCCGTCGGCTACGCCGACGCCTTCGGCTTCAGCGCCGCCTTCAAGCGCCACAAGGGCCTGAGCCCGAGTGCGTACCGCGCCGCGGCGGCGTGACCCACAGCGCGTGGCGGCAAGGCGATCCAGGCCGTACGTGGACAGGGCCTGGCTTGGGCGACGCGCATGAGGCGGATGTGCGGGACACCTCCGCTCGCGCGGAACCGAGCACCGGAGCGGAGTTGCGCATGCCCATGAAGCCGGAACACCTCCGCTCACGCGAAGCCGAAGGACACCATCAAAACGCCCTGGTACAGGGCGACGGAACACCTCCGCTCGCGAGGAGAGGTACAGGGAAGTTCGTCGTTGGCCCGACGTCGTCGAGCAGACAGGACACGCAGCCCGCTCCGGCGACGCGCGGGGTCGCACCATCACCAACTCGCCGCATTGCCGGACAGCGGTTCGTTCACCCACTGCTGTGCCGCCGCGAGGTTCGGCGCCGCGCCCGCGGGTTCGTACGAAAGCCCTTCGACTCCTCCAGTGCGCGCGGTTCGTCGGGGCGGAGGTGTCCGCCACCGCCGTGGAGCGGACGATGTCGGCTCTTGCCTCTGCTTCCCCGCCTCCTGCCCCTCCGTTCCCACGCGCCGGGCTGGCAGGATGGGCGGATGCCGATGAGCGAGACGGAACTGCTGGCCGTCATGCGAGAACTCGACGACCCCGAACGGCTGGAGCGGCCGCTGCACTACGACCGAGCCGCGGCCGGCCTCGCGTTCGGCGGGCTGGTGAGCCGGCTCGAATCGGACTTCGGGGCCCCGTGTGAGTCCGAGCGGGACACCCAGGACTCCAGCGAGTACGGACGCGTCCATGTGCCCGCGCACGCGACGGTCTGCGGGACGCGGATCGTGGTCTGCGTGAGCAAGTTCGGCTCCCTCGCTGAGGTCTGCGCCGACAATCCGGGGGCCTTCCTCGGCACGGACGATGCCCGAGAGGAGGGTGCCCTGGACCCCGCCGACCTCGCCACCGTGGAGCGGGCGCTGGCCGAACTCGGCTACGTGAGCGTCCCCGAAGAACTGCTGGAGAGCGATTACGAAGGCCCCAGCGCGCTGGAGCGCTTCGCAAGTCAGCCCACCTGGTGGACGCGGTTCTTCGGCACGGTCTGGTGAGCCACGGCTGGGCGAGGCCTGCATGTCCCTTCTGCAGGATCGGTGTCCCGACAGCCGGGTCGTCGCCAGTTGCACAACCGACGACGACAGTCGATCCCCAGGCCGGCGCCGATCTCGTCTGTGCCTCTGTCTCTGGCGTCTCGCCCATGTTGCTCCCGCAGAGCCCGTTTCGGGGCGCCACCGTCCGTCGCCGTGTGCGGGCGGCTCAGGTCGCGTGTTGTGCCGCGCTGTGCCCACATGCGCTTCTCTCGCAGAAGTCACCGATGCCCATGAAATCCGAGCAGTTGTGACACTGAGCCTATTCCATCTTGATCAGGTGGCGAGTTCGAGTGCGACGACGGCACGGACGACGGCGGTGATCCGGGTGGTGCTGCAGCGGAGCTTCCTCAGGAGGCGCCAGCATTTGAGGGTGGCCATGGCGCGTTCGCCGAGACTGCGGATCTTGGCGTGATCGCGGTTGTGACGACGACGCCAGCCGCGCAGGTTGCCCCGGAACGGGACGCGGACAGCAGGGCCTGCGCCCTGATACGCCTTGTCAGCCCAGCACTTGACGTCATCAGCGGCGAGAGCGGCCGGAATGCCGTGGGTCCGGGCCGCGGTCAGATCGTGCACGGCTCCGGGTAGCACGTCCGAGGCCCAGATCAGACGGCCGGCTGGATCCGTGAGGACCTGCACGTTCATCCCGTGGTGCTTCTTCTTCCCCGAGTAGTACGGCCTGTCGGCGGCGATGCGGTCGATTGGCAGCACGGTGCCGTCGAGGATCACGTACGCCTTCTTCCGCACCGTCGTCATGGCCTGTTCCGGCGTGGGCGCGAGAGCGGCCAGGAGGTCGACGGCCTCGCGTATGTACCGGTGGACCGTCGCGATCCCGACGCGGAAACCTGCTGCGAGGCGGGCGTAGGTGTCGCCGCAGCGCAGGTGGGCCAGGACGAGCACGGCCTGCCGGCCACAGGTCAGGCGCCGCCACCGGGAGCCGATCCGACTTCGGTGGCCTGCGAGGAGACCGGATAGGTGCTGCAGAGTGCGGCTGGAGAGATCGATACCGGACGGGTAAACAAGCACGCGTAAGCTCCTGGCAGACTGGTGATCTTGGTCGAAGACCCATCTACCAGGGGCTTCACCCTGTTGTCAGCCCAACGGCGTACTCCTGATGCAGGTTGAAGAGGCTCAATGTCAGTGCCGTGCTGTTCACTTGGCCGCATGGACGCCTCCGCTCTGCGCGCCCGTCTGAACGACTCCTGGCGCGCGCCCGAATTGCACTGCCCGCTGCCCACTCATGGGGCAGGGCATGTCTGTGTGCCCAGTGACGCGGAGGATCTGGCCGCGTTGGAGCGCGTCGCTGCGGACGTGATCGACGGGGCGAGTCTGTCCGTACGTGCGTGGGTCGTGGGGGGTACGGCGGCAGGGGTGCCCGACGGTCCGCCGGTGGGCGGGGAGGGTGGGCTTCCCATCGGCGGGGAGGGCGGGCTGCTGGAGCTGCGCGGGTGGGTGCTGGCCGGGCACTGGTTCGGATACGGCGTGACGGCCACCCCCGATGGCCCGCGTCGCGTCGTGATCCTCGCCCGGCGCGCGTTCACCCGCCCGCCCGGTGTCGGATGGGTGGCGTTGCTGCGGGAGGCCACCGGGTGGACGGAGCCCGATCGGTGCGGCGTCGACTGGGCCGCGACGGAGGCAGCGCTGTGCACCGCGCTGCCCGGTGACTACAAGGACATTGTCGACGTCTTCGGCCCGGGCAGTTTCGACGAGTACCTGGACCTGCTGGTGCCAGGTGCGCTGGGCACGGATCTGGTCTCCTGGGGCCAGGACATGGCACGGTACGCCGACCTGTACCGGCCATACCCGGTCCACCCCGCGCCTGGCGGCGTGCTCCAATGGGGGACCTCCGAGCAGGAGCTGACCTTCCACTGGCTGACCGGACCGGCCGATCCCGACGACTGGCCGGTTCTGGTGCAGTACCTGGGCGGTGAGTGGCAGCGCTTCGACTGCGGAACCGGCGAATTCGTGCTGCGCCTGCTCACCGACCGCACCTCGCCGTTCGCGTTCCCGCCCTCCGCCGGACCGTTCCCCCATTGGTTCGCTTCATGGGAGCTGCCGGAGCGCTGAGCCCTTTCTAACCCGGATGTCAGCGCCGCTGACCATGCTCGGCGAAGCGTCTGGGCCGCCGGGACCGACTGCGGATCTGCTGGTCATGACCTCGCTACAGATTGGTGCGTGCAGTCGTCAGCAGGCCGAGGAGCAGCACAGGTATGAGGTTGGAAAAGGCTCAATGACGCCCTCAGCTTGTGCTCGTCCCGCAGCCGCTGATGGATCGTGGGTCCTCGTGACCAGGCAGCTCACGCATGTGCAGGTCATCGATCCGTGGCTGGCAAAACCAGTTGACGGGATCGGCAGAATGTCAGGCATGGGTACAGACATGAGTGGCTTTCTCGAGTATCGAGCGCCACAGGACGGTCGGGAGGCAGCCTGGTATACCGCGCACGACCTCGACTCTCTTAATGACATCCGCAACTACGATGCGTTCGGCTGCCTCTTCGGGGTCCGCAACTACGCCAACTTCCGCCCCTTGGCTGCATGCCGAGGTCTGCCCGCCGACGCCTCGGCTGCCGTGAGTGCGCGGTTCGCGCAGCTGACCGAGTGGTACGGCGAGGATGGCTTTCACGGCATCACGTGGATCACGTGGGCCGAGGTGAAGGCGGTCGACTGGGACGAGCCTGCAGAAAAGCCCGACAAGCGGCTGCACCAGTACCGGCAGACTCCGAACGGGCTCAGGATGACAGGCAAGAGCTCTTGGAGTCGTGCGTTCGCCGAGGCTGTCGGTCTCGAACGAGGCGAAGACCGGGAGTGGCCCGAAGGAAGTGAATGGCTCGTCGGGGACACGCTCTACAGATCAGTCACCATCCGCCGCAGAGACGCTGTCACCGAGACCGGCGAGTGGCAACCCGTCTGGAAAGCCATGGAGGCACTCGCAGCCCAGCACGGCGACGACAACGTGCGCCTCGTCGTGTGGTTCGACGACTGAGGTAGTCGCTGCGCCCGCGCATTGCTGGGCGCCTCTTTCGGGGTCATCTCGCTGACGAGATGAAGATGGCGGCGAGGTGGCGTCCGGCGAGGTAGATGATGGCGGTCTTGTGCCGCGGGTGGCCAAGCCGCGCCACTGCTTGTGCCTTTCACGTGTTCGAAGCCGAGGACGGTGACGGCGTGGTGACGGAGGTTCAGTCGAGGCTGTGCGCGACGGGGTGCAGCGGCTGGTACAGGGGAAGTTCACTGCCGCTGGGGAGGCGTACGGCGGTGAGGCGTCCCCACCTCTCCTCGGTCACCTCGCCGGTGAGCTCCGCGCCGCGCTCCGCGAGCTCGGCGCGGACGGCGTCGAGGTCGTCGCACATCAGGTAGAACTCGTGCCTCGGCGGGCCGTCGGTGGGGTGCACGGCGACCTCGGCGGGCGGCAGCTTGAAGATCAGCCAGCCGTGGCCCGCGTCGATGTGGGCGAAGCCGAGGATGTCCTTGATGAAGGTCCGGTCGGCCTCAGCGTCCTGGGAGTAGAGGATCACGTGTGCGCCTGAGAGCATGCCCCGATGCTCGCACGCCCACCGTCGCTGTTGAGGACACCGCGCCCAGGTACCGGACTTCGCCTCGTCCCGGATCGGTCACCGCGCTGAACCCTTGTCCGCATTGTGTGATGGCTCGACGGAGCACCGGCGCGCAGCGAGTCGGCCCGCCTTGCCGTACTCGAGAAGGGACGAACAGGGCACCCCGAGGGGCCCGCCGCCCATGACGGCGCGTCATGACGATGCCGTCAGTGGGGAGCTGCCGTGGATGGTGCCGCGCCCTGCAGGGCGTTGACATGGCGCCTTGAGCGTCTCAAAGGTCGGCATCGAGCGCATGAGCGCGCGCGGTGTGGAGGTGGGCGGCGGCGTGCTGCTGGCACATCCGGCGCGAGGACGTGGGGACCGAGGGTCGCCAGTCGGCGACCTTGGCCAGCGCAGGGTGTCGTGGTGAAGGGCGGCGAGGCGGCGGTGTCCTGCTCCGGGTGCGGCCGCGTGCTCAGGGCCGACTCTCGCTCGGCGCTGCCTCGCAGACGATCTCGTCACGCGGGGTGTAGTGCGTGCGGAACGGTTCCCGCCTCACCTCCCGGCCGTCGTCGTGGAAGACCCGCTCCACGGTGACGTCGAAGCCCTCGAGCGGGCTCTGGGGCACGCACTGCTCAGCGGTGCTCACCGTTGTCGACGGCTGCCGCACTTGGGTGCGCGGCCCCTTGACCGACGTGATCTCGTCGTACTTCTTCGTGCCGAGGAGGGTGATGGTCACCGAGGTGTCGGTGGACTCGGCCTGGATGTACATGGCGTTGCCGGAGTCGTTGGTGAACCTCAGGTCGAGGCTGCCCCAGGCGACCGTGGCCTCACGGCCCTCGGGGTAGCGCTCGATGTAGAAGGAGTGGGCACCGTGCTCGACGGGTTTGACGCCCGCGAAGAACATCGCGTTGAAGACCGTGGTGGCCACGGCGGAGACGCCGCCGCCGGGTGCCTTGGCGTACTTGTCGTCGTAGATCATGATGCCGTCGACGAAGCCGTTGGCCTCGGTGCGTTCGCCGACGGTCCGGTTGAAGCTCCAGGTCTCGTTCGGCATGACGAGGGAGCCGTTGATGAGGTCCACGGCCCGGCCGATGTTCTTCGTCCGGTAGGGGGCCGGTTCGAAGTCGACCGTGAAGGTGGACATTCTCTCCGTGAGTCCCAGTCGGGCCGCGTTCGCACGGGTCAGCCCCGGCTGGATCCGCCGCGTGGTCACCTCGTCGGTGCGGGCGGTGCCCGACTTGGTGAGCAGGGGCAGGACGGCCTCGCCGAGGGCCTTGTCGGTGACCTCCACGCCGGGCCTGGCGTCGGCGGCCACCACGACCTTGTCGCCCTCGAGCGCCAGCCGGGCGTCGCGGGGTGTCGCGGGGAGGCCGTTCAGGGCGTCGGCCACCACCGGTGTGGCCCGCAGGCCCTTGCTGTCGAGCCTTGCTGTGAGCCTGCCGGCCTCGTCCGGCCGCATTGTCAGGTACTCGCTCAGCATGGCCGGGGTGAGCGTGAACCGCTTGCCGTCCGCGGTGAGGGTGACCGGCGCCGACATCGCCGGTCGCGCGAACTCGCGCACCGCCCGCCGCACCTCTTCCGCCGTGACCTTCGGCTCGGTCCCGTGTGCGGGCAGCACCGTGACGGAGTCCGCCGAGCCGTGCAGGAAGGCGGCGCGCAGTGAGCCGACGGCGGCGTCCACGTCCAGCGCGTACCCGCTGTGCGGAGCGACCTGCTCGATGCGGCCGTCGTCGAAGGAGACGGCGCCGTCGCGGACCTTCTCGTCGAGCGACTTCGCCAGCTTCCCGAGGGCGGCACGGGTCCTGACCTCGTCGACTCGCACGACCGGTTCGATCTCACCGCCCGAGCGGAACAGCCCGCCGATCAGGTCGATCGGATCGGCATCGGTGGACACCGCCCGGTCGAGGGTCTCCCGGATGTCGAAGCTGAGCCCCGCCTGCCGTGGATCGAGCGTGCCCCTGCGGTCGCCGACCGTCACCGCCAGCTCCCGCGGGGCGGACTCCGCCAGATGCCGCTCCAGCTTCCGGGCGGCTTCCTCATGGGTCAGGCCCCCCAGGTCCACGCCGCGCACCGTCGTGCCTGCCTGGATCTCACCGCCGGTGAGCAGCAACGCTGCCAGGTACAGACCGCCGATGCCGACGGTCAGCGCACCGCCCGCCAGGGCGACGGGCGGGCGGGAGGCCGTTCGGAGGAGGGTGGGTATCCGAGGGCGCATGGGGCTCCTGAACGATCGATGTGACGTGCACCCGATGTCACGGCACTGTGGCGAGAACAGTCGGTCAGGCTACGCACAACCGGGCATCAAAGGGTATAGCTCAGGTCACATCGGGGCGTTTGGGATCAGCTGGGATCTTGAGGTTCCAGTGGAAGAGGAAGCGGCACCAGGTGGGAAGCGAGCGCGAAGCGGTACCCCGAAGAGTGCAGGCGGGACCCCGTCACGCTCGTCGACTCCTCTGGCGGGACGGTGACCGCGGTCACCCGGGGCCCGGAGCCCCTGCGCGGCTCGTACTGCCCGGCCAGGGAGGACCGCGGCGAGAAGCGAGTCCGGTGAGCTGGCCGGCGCCGAGCCCGCAGAGCTCGGGCGGCCGCGGCGGGAGAACGCGGAGAACTGGTCCGTGAGCGCTTCCAGATGCCGGGCGGCGGCGGACGCCAGGGGTGAGGCGTCGCCGTCGGCTGAGATGTCCTGGTTGAGGGTGAAGCCTTCCGTGCGGCGAGCCCCACTGTGCGGCGCGCCAAAGGCCGTCCGCAGGGGTTCCGGGTCGGCGACGACTCCGTGACCGGGGGACGCCCCAGCGTTCCTTCGGCACACGGCTTTCGCTGATCGCCCCGCTCGCTTCCGAGCCGGCCCTTCCAGCCGGGTACCTGGACCGTCAGCGATGCGGCACGGGCACCCTCAGGGACGCCCGCTCATGACGCTGCGCAGCAGGTCGACGACGGGCTGCACCGGGACGGTCGTGCCGAAGGCGCGCTGGACGCCGAGCCCGATGCCGAGGCTGAGCAGGGTCAGGGCGGCGGTCTCGGCGGGCATGGCAGGCGTGACGCCGAGTTCGTCCGCCTGCACCCGGATCAGGTCCGCGAGCGCGTCGGTGACGGTGCGCCGACGCTGGGCGGGCTGATCACACCTGGCGGTCCGCCGCCGCGGTCGTCGACATCCTCGCCACACCGCCAGAACCGTATGAGGCGGACTGGCCGGGATATGTGCCGGAGCCGTGTCTGCTGGCACCAGAAGCAATCACCGAGTATCCCAACAGCCTCGATCTGAGCCCGGAGATGCGACTGGCGGTGGGGGACTGGAGCAGGTGGCAGGCAGCCGACGCCGGCGTGGACAGCTCGTACGCGGACTGTCCGGCTGAGTTCTACGACTGCAATCTGGCTGACGCTCCCGGCTGGAAGGTCGGTGGCTGGCCGCCGTGGGGCCGCACCGACCCGTACCGCCGATACTGCGGTGTCTTCGAGGTGCAGATGGTCCCGCTGCTGACCATCGCCTCCTTCGAATGGGACGGTGGTGCGGGACGCGGCTTGGCGCCCAACGAAGACCAAGCCGCCGCCTACGCCGCCGCTTATCACGCCGGCCCGAACCCCGCGCAGCCGATCAAGGTAGAAGTAGGCAGCACCGACAACATGCAGTTCTACGTCTGCCCGACCTCTCCCGAGCATCCGCACACCGACCTGATCCAATGAGCTGTCGGGCCTCTTGCACACCCTCCGTAGGCGGTGACAGAAGGGCCTGAAGGCGGTGCTCAGAGGGTCGGGAAGAGCAGGTTGAAGAAGAGCCACAGCAGTACGGCCCAGAAGCCCGCCGCCGCCAGCGACACGAGCAGGGAGCTGCGCCACTTCAGTACCAGGAACGGGAAGAGCACCAGAGCTGCCCAGTGACCGGCGAGGTCGACCGTCAAGCGGGCGGCCTCGCTCAGGGATGCCGCGCGTCCGGTGGCGATACGGCGAAGCAGCCGCTGGGAGACGAAACCGTAAACGCCGAAGACGACCGGGAAGAACCACAGCGGTGTGACCGTGACCAGCTCGGACTCCGAGAACTCGTCGAACATGACGAGGTAGATGAGCCCGGCCCCGATGATCCCGCCGATCAGCGCGGCGAGGTAGAGGGCGGTCAGTGCGGTCGGCTCGGCGGCACCGGCCGGTACCACGACGGGCGAGGCGTACGGAACATCGGGAGGCGGGACCGTGGCCACCTGGTGGCAATAGGGGCAGCGGACGCCCTGCCCGGCACGGTCGGCCGGAGCCGAGATCAAGTGCCCGCACGAAGCATGGAACTCCACCTGCCGGCCTGGGTTCATGCGCATCCTCTCTCCATGTACCGCCCGCGGTGCCGCTCGGCGTCGGTGACATGTCGGCGGTCCGCATCAGAATCGATCACAGGAGGGGACGCCGCCCCTGGACATCCGGTTGCACGAATCCCGGGCGCGAAGTCGGGCCGTCGGCTCCGGCCGTACCCGGCGATGTGTGACAGGCGACGACTGCCCCAGGGGGTTTGGCCCGCGCCGGGCGCGGACGGGCGGACCGGGAGGTGCTGCGGTGGGCCTTCGGTGGCCTGAGGTCACGGCTGGCACGAGCGCCGTCGGCTTCACGGTGCTGAGCACGAGTTCCGGCGGACCTGCCTGCTATCCGCGCATGATGTCCAGCAGCCCGGCGAAGGCGCCCATGAGCGGGAGGACGGGAAACCGTGCCACGGGCTCCTTGTGCTGCGACCAGTGGACGCCGTCGTCACGTCCGTCCGTACGGGATGACGAGCCTGTGCGCGGTGAACCAGAAAGAGGAATCCACGTACCCGAGTTCGCCCGGCCCGGAGCTACTCGCCATCGCGGCAACACAGGCGTGACTTGGTGAGACCTGCGGGGCTACTGCGCGGCCTCGGGTTCCAGTCGGTCCGTGACGGTCTCGGTCATCGACATGCGGTCTCCACCGAGGGTGACTCCGCTCGAATTCACGCTCGGTGTGAGGGAGATGGGGCAGGCGCCCGGCCGGTCGACGGTGAAGAGGCCGAAGGTGGCGGTCCCTTCGGAGATCTCGTCGCTGCCGGCGTGGCCGTAGTAGGCCTGGACCCCGTTCGGCTGGCAGAGCATGACGTGGAATCCGCCGGTGCCGTCGGGCCAGGTGAGGACCAGGTAGCGCACGGAGTAGTTCGTGCCGAGCGGCGCGAGCGTGGTGATGACCCCGGCGAGCGACGGACCTTGCAGGAACGTGTCCGGCATGCCCATCTGGATGTCGGAGTCGATGCAGAGCAGCAGGCGTTCGGACGCGCACTCGATGGCCAGCATTCCCTGGCGTTCGGGCCGTACCAGATACAGCTCACCGGCTGGCACCCGGCTGAGCAACGCGAAGTCCTCCTCCGTGGGCGTGGAGGTGTCGATGAAGAACACTTCGTCCTCGTCGGCGGGGATCGCGACGATACGAGAGTCGTCCGCGGGGGTGAGTTCGAAGCCCGACAGCCCTGCCCGGTAGGCGATCACCGACAGCGCGAAGGCAGCCTGGTCGCCGACCACGTCCCCGGCCGGGGGCGCCGTCTGTGTCAGGGCGTCCAGGGACTCGGACGTGGCGACCTGCTGCAAGGTGCGCCAGGCGGCCAGCGCGATGACCGGTTCGCCGGACGCTGCCGCGGCCTGGACCATCGGCACGGCGTCCGGGCCCATCACCGCGGCCTGGCCGAGCGCCGCGGCGATCGTGAAGGGGTCGGGGTCGGGCTCCGCCAGCAGCTGCCCGACCACCTGGGCCAACGGCCCCAGCGGAGTCGGGTCGATCAGGGAGAGGATGCCCAGGGCACGGACCCGGTGTTCGTCATCGCGGGCGAGCGCACGGCCCATGGCGTCGGCGAGGTCGTCGGCGTCGAGCGCGGCCAGGA
Organism: Streptomyces sp. NPDC006458; assembly: GCF_040612135.1. Classification (NCBI taxonomy): domain Bacteria; kingdom Bacillati; phylum Actinomycetota; class Actinomycetes; order Kitasatosporales; family Streptomycetaceae; genus Streptomyces; species Streptomyces sp. NPDC006458. The sequence goes on from NZ_JBEXPR010000030.1 coordinate 89,057, forward strand.
GTGAGGAATCCACCCCGTCCTTCGACGCGAGCAGTCGGTCGATACGGTCGGTCATGGTCTGCGCGCCTCTCCGGCAACCCTCTGAAGTCCGCCAGTGGGTCCGCTCTACAGGGTGACCTGGCAGTGTCTGATCATCGTGACCGCCTGAGCGGGTGTGACCCCCGTGTTGGTTCCTGAGGCCGCCCGCATGAAGTTCGCGGGTCCGCACAGCGACTCGTCCTTCTCGCAGTGGGGCAGGCCCAGGAAGTGACCGACCTCATGGGCGAAGGTGTTGCCGCTGTCCGCCGTGCTGCCCGCCAGGGACACGACCGGTGCTCTCAGCCGGCCCTTGACCGTCTTCTTCCCGCACGCGCCGGGCTCGGGCGAGTATCCGACCTCCAGGGGGTTGAAAATACGCTTCACGACGAACACGTCGAGGGCGTCGTTGCTGTTCACGGCGAACCGGTCGGCCAGCGCCATCGCATCGCCCGCTCCCAAGAGAATCGCGTCCACCCCGGCGACACTCATGTCGATCTTGAAGCGGTTGACCGTGCCGATCACCGGACCGTGAGTGGCGAAGATCGCCTTCATGATGTCCACGGAGTCGTCGACCTGCTTCAGTTCCGCAGGCGTGAACACCTCCTTGGCGACGACGATCAGATTGATGTCGAAGTGGACTGCCATGGCACCTCCAGGCGGTGATGGCGGGAGGTGACGACTGCGGAGGTCTCTCCCGAAAAGGATGACGGCGGAACCGGCGGGCCGCCACTCGACGGCTCTCGCGCTCCATTCACCGGCCGCCGTTCCCCCGGGGGCAGCGCAGCCGACTCGGAAGCAGGCCTCACGCACGGCCACTCGCCTGCTCATGCTGGGGATATCCCCAGTCGATCGTGACGGGACGATCGGCGACATCGTCTGCTCGATCACCGACCGCCCCGCCGCGTGGACCGGCGACGAGGTCCGCTTCGCCGACATCAAGGCCCAAGGGTGAGGGCGCCAAGCCGACTACCTCGTCCTCGCCGACAACGGCGCCATCCGTGCCTTCACCAACACCAATCCCCTCACCGGTGGCGAAGTCGTAGTCGGTGTCGCAGCCCGCCCCGGTGCCTTCGGGCAGAACGGGGTACCCGCCTGAGCGGGTCCGTCGTGGTCGGGGTCGAGCTCCTCGCGGACCGCCCGCTGGAGGAGGTCCCACTGGTTCTTGTGGTGCCATCCCCCCGTCGGGGAAGTAGCCGTCGAACTGGATGCCGGGGACACCGGACGGTGTCGTGGTCCCAGGGGCTTCCAGGCCCGCCCGGTCGGCGGGATCGGTGTGCCGGTGAACTGCGTGCCCGTGGTGGTCAGATCGGCGAGGCGGGCGGTGACGGTGCGCTCGGCGCCGGGGACCCGTACCTCGGCGAGGCTGGTGTGGGCGGTGGCCGGGACGGTCGGCGAGGACGCGGTCGCGTCGGCGTCCGACACGATCAGGCGCCGGCGAACGGCTCCCGCCCCGGCGTAGTGGGAGGGAGCCGTCGGGGTTCTCCGCCTTGCCGGCCGGGGCCGGCGATGAGCGTGGCCGGAGCGTTGGTGTCAGGCCCTTGGCATGGTGATGCTCTTGACCTCGGAGTAAGGCGAGTGCTCGTTGTCCCCGAAGGACGCGCGTGCCCGGTACTCGTAGGTGCGGCCGTCGGAGGGCAGCCGTTCGCACATGGTGGCTGTGGTGATGTCGGAGTCCCAGCGAGGATTGATGGACATGTCCCATGACCAGGTGTCCGTGCCGAGTTCGCGGCGCTCGACGTCGAAGTAGATGAATTCGTGCAGCACGATGGGCATGCCGTCGGTGACGGTCACCTGGACACCGTTTTGGCAGTGGTCCAGTGTCAGGGAGATCGGCTGGACCGGGACGTAGCCGTCGGGGAGGGCCAGCGCGACCTCGTTGTCGGCTTCAGGGTCGAGTCCGGCCGGGCTGAGGGTGGTGGTACCGGCGGTGTTGGTGGCCAGCACGCGGTAGTGATGGACCTGGCCGTCGGCGGGTACGGGATCCGTCAGCCAGACCTCCTCCGTGGTCGTGCCGAGCGGGACCCAGGCGTGGCCTCCGTCCACCTTCTCGTAGGCCATGACCGTGTAGTGGTCCAAGTGCGACGCGTAGCTCTTGCCCCACCTCAGCTTGACCTTGCCGGTCGTCTGGTCGTAACTGCCCCTCACCAGGCCCACTTCCGGCACCGGGAAGATGCGCTTGTCCATGCCTCCTGACATGTTGCCCGCCCTGTCCACGGCTCGGACCTCGTAGACGAAGGGGGTCCGGTCGTCGGGGTTCGGAGTGGTCTGTGTGACGCGGTTCACGGAGCTCGAGCCGACTTTGGTCCATGTGTAGACGCCGACGGGCCGCCGGTACAGGGCGTACCCCGCCAGGTCCATCTCGTAGTTGGCCATGCCCGAGGCAGTGGTCTTGCGGGTCTTGGGGTCGTAGACCCAGGAAGCGTCGGGCGTCCGCGGCCGGGTCTTGTCGATCTTCGGTGACGTCCGGGGCGCGTAGCCGAACTTGACCTTCGCGGCGCCTGTCCAGTTCCGGTAGTCCACGCGGATCGTGCTGACGGACTGTGAAACGGTGAGGTTGACGACCCTGGGGCGGGCGGTGTCACCGGTGCCCTTCCACAGGTCGATCTTGAGTGCGCCGTTCAGGTAGACGCGGACCCCGTCGGTGGCGGAGACGGCGAAGGTGAAGGGGCCGCCGGAGCCGAAGTCGCGGGTCAGCTCCCAGCGGACAGTGAAGTCGTCCGACGGCACACCGGCGGTCGGGCTGCCCGGCCAGGTCTGGTCGATGACGTCGTCGCAGTCGGTCCTCACGGGGGTGCCGGAGAACGTGGCGTTGTTGTAGAACGTCCGCTTGAAGGAGTTCTGCGGACAGTTGTCGTCGGCTGCCGCCGCCTGCGGAGCGGCTGCCAAATGGCCGCCGAGGACAAGGGTGGCGGCCATGACGCTGCCACCCACCTGGGTGGCGCTGAATCTCTTCCGCTGCATGGGTACCTCCGTGCCGTGCGATCACTACGTACAGCCTGGAGACCCCTGACACAGTGCGGAGGTTGTATGACGTATCGGGAAACGTGAGGTGACCGTGAGATGAGCAGTCGGCCGTCCACGATGATGTGAGCAGAAGCCCGCGCATGTGAACGACACCGTCTTCGTGCTGCCCGGCGGCTCCTCCCGCCCGAACGGCACCGGACGCCGCGTCTTCACCGTGGAGTCGCTCGGCATGTCACGGCAGTCCGAGAGCCGGCTGGGCGGCAAGGGCCTGCGCTGGTTCGGGCCCAAGCCAAGTTCCTCGCGGAGGTCAACGCCGAGGAGGCAGAGCGTAACAAGGACCTCGTGCTGGCCGAGTACCGCCGCTACCAGCAGGGCGAGATGCCGTCAGGTCCCGGCGCCCGCGATCTGGTCAGCTTCTTCGCCAGCGTCGACGGGAAGCTAGCCCGAGCTGTCGCCAAGGACCCCACGGTCGGCGGCAGCGACCAGGAGGTCAGAGCCCTCCTCGCCGAGATCGCCGGCGTCCTGCACCTGGGGGTGGCGAACTACTGCTGGTTCATCGACCCCTCCAAGGCATTGTGCCTGAAGCTGGCCGGCACCCCGAACGCGACGAAGCCGCTGGCTGGCATGTGCGATTCCGACCGCTGCCCGTAGGCCACCCACCATCCCTGCCACCGCCCCGTGGGCCGAGAGCGTGCGAACCAAGCAGGTCCTTATTGGGTCGATCGGACGCAACCACAAGACCGAAAAGGCCCGCCTGCAAGCCGACTTGGACCGGGACGTGAAGGTCCTGGCCTCGATCGACGCCGCGTAAGGAGAAACCCCACCTCATGGCTCGCATCAGCGCAGAAACTCGCGCCCGCAACGAGGAGGCGGTCCGGGCTGCGATGGACCGGCTCCTCAAAGGCGACCTTCCGCCCAGCGGCAGTTGCGACTTGAAGACACTGGCCGCCGAAGTCGGCGTGACCCGGACCGCGTTCTACCCGAGGAAGAACCGTGACGGCACCACCCGCCCCGGCCCCTACCAGCACCTCGCCGAAGAGTTCGACGGCGTCTTCGTACTCCGCAGGAGGCCGGGGAGGTCGTCGACCCGCGGATCGCGCAGATCGAACGGCTCAAGGCCAAGGTCGCAGAGCTCAAGGAACGCCTGGCTGAAGTTTCCCCGTGATGCTGGACACTTGATGCTTACGCCGCGAGGGCGTGTTCTTGTTCGTGTCGCTGCCGGGTCTCCAGCGGGGTGAGGTAGCCCCAGACTGGATGCCTCCGCAGCCGCTTGCGGTTGTAGAAGGTCTCGATGAAGGTGAAGATCTCAGTGCGGGCAGTGGTCCGGTCGGGCCAGCGGCGGGTGCCGATCTCGGCTTTCAGCAGTGCGAAGAAGCTCTCGGCGGCGGCATTGTCGTAGCACGAGCCGGTTCGTCCCATGCTCTGCCGCAGCCCCAACCGGCGTGTCTCCCGGCGGAGTTCGTCAGCGGTGTACTCCGCTCC
>NZ_JBEXPR010000031.1:0-87173 GCF_040612135.1 Streptomyces sp. NPDC006458
CGCTCCAAGCCTTCGACATCACCTTCGACGGCCGGCTCACCGCCGGACGCCGCTGAACAAAATCGACTGAGTTCCACCGTTCGCTACACAGACCCCCCCGGTGTGACGTGTCGTCCGGATGCTGGGCCGGGGGCTTCGGGCGGTCAGAATGATCGCGTGGCTGAACTTGTGCGGGTCCGGGAGATCGATGACGACGAGGGGCGGCGGCTGCTGCGGATCGTCCGCAGAGGTACCGGTTCGGTGGTGACCTGGCGGCGGGCCCAGATGGTGCTGCTGTCAGCCCAGCACATGCCCGTGGCGAAGATCGCGGAGGTGACGTTCACCAGTGCGGACCGGGTCCGCGACGTGATCCACAACTTCAACGCGGACGGCTTCGACTCGCTCTGCCCGAAGTACCGGGGTGGTCGGCCGAGGACCTTCACACTGCCCGAACGCCGGGAGATCAAGAAGATCGCCAAGTCCAGGCCGGCCGGGCACGGCCTGCCGTTCTCGACCTGGAGCCTGACCAAACTGGCCGACTTCCTGGTCGCCGAGGGGGTGGTCGACGACATCAGCCACGAGGGCCTTCGGGTCCTGCTCCGCGAGGAGGGCGTCTCCTTTCAACGCGTGAAGACCTGGAAGACCTCCCGCGACCCCGAGTACGCCACGAAGAAGGCCCGCGTCGAGCACCTCTACGTGATCGCCGACGGCGAGGTCGTACCCGAGGAGGGCGAACCCGAAATCGTCTTCTGCATGGACGAGTTCGGCCCGCTCAACCTCCAGCCCCACCCCGGCCGGCAGTGGGCGGAGCGCGGCGGGAAGCACAAGGACCCCGACAGGGAGCCCCGGCCCCGCCGACGGGCGACCTACACCCGCCCGCACGGCGTCCGGCACCTGTTCGCCGCCTACGACCTCGGCAAGGACCAGCTCTACGGGCACATCAAGATGACCAGGAACCGCTCCAAGTTCCTGGAGTTCTGCCGCTGCCTGCGCTCGCTGCACCCGATGGACGTGCGGATCGCGATCGTGGCCGACAACTACTCGCCGCACCTGACGACGAAGCGCTGCCAGCGGGTCGGGACGTGGGCGGAGGCGAACAACGTCGAGATCGCTTACACCCCCACCAACAGCACCTGGCTCAACCGCATCGAGGCCCAGTTCACCGCCCTGCGCTACTTCGCCCTCGACGGCACCGACCATGCCAGCCATAAGGCCCAGGGCAGCATGATCCGCCGCTACATCATCTGGCGGAACAAGCACGCCGCCGACGACCGCCTACGCGCAGTCGTCACCAGGGCCAACGTTGCCTGATGCGGCACTAGATAGGTCAGAGATTGGGCATCGGTGCCTTCTGCCAGTCAGTCGGGGCCAGGGCGCCGCCACGGTCGTTGGGGCATCAGCACGTGCGGGTAGCAGCCCTGAACCGGCAAGCATGCTCGCCGCCGTCGGCCGGACCAACGGCTCGAACGCGCGCGAACCGTTCGTGACCCCGGCGGACCGTCGAGACTCACCTGGCTCGCGCCTACCGCAAGTCGGCATCCAGGGCCGCTCCGAACTGGGCCGTGTCCTGCGCGTGTGAAGCGCGAGAGCCACGCGCCCGTCTTGTCCCCGTCCGGTCAGGGCTGGGGCGGGGCGCAGGCGTTGCCGGCCTGCTGCCCGTCCTCGATGCGTCCGACCGGCGCCCCCACGAGCTGGCGGAGCACGGACCGCAGCGCCTGATGAGAGGGTGCGTCCAGGTCGGCCAGCAGATTGTTCTCGATCGCCTCGACGTCGTTGCGCGCGGCGTCGAGGGCGCGGCGGCCGTCCTCGGTCACCTCGACGATACGGGCCCTGCGGTCGGCGGGGTCGGGGCGGCGGCAGACCAGGCCGGCCGACTCCAGCTCGTCGATGACCAGGACGAGCTTGCTCTTGTCGACCGAGACGGCCTGGGCGAGCGAGAGCTGGCTCCTCATGGGCGCCTCGACGATGGCCATCAGAACCGTGTAGCCCCACAGACTCATGCCGTGCTCGCGTACGACTGAGGTCTCCGCGGTGGCGAGCCCCTGCTTGAGCCGGGCGAACAACCAGTGCAGATCGCTGTGGAGCCGGCTGCCCGACGCCGTGTCGCCGGCGGGAGTGGTGAGGGACATGTCAGCAGGATAGCAAAGGATTCAAATCGCCTTGACTTGAGATTATCTCAGTCTACTCTGGTTTCGACTTCAGATCATCTTGCCTGGAAGGGAATGCTGTGGCGCATCTGCTGCACCTGGACGCCAGTGCCCGGAGTGACTCGTTCTCACGGGAGCTCGGCGCGGCCTTCGTCAAACACTGGAAGGCGGCCCATCCGGAAGGCACCTACACCTACCGGGACCTGGTGGCGGAGCCAGTCGCGCCCATCGACGAGGCCCGGGTCCGGCTGGCCACCCAGTCCTCCCTGAACGGGGTGCGGGACATCGCGGCCATGGACGAGGTGGCGGCCGCCGCGCCCGAGCTGGCGGAGGCGTGGGCAGGGACCCGCCCCCTCATCGAACAGCTCCTCGAGGCGGACGTCCTCCTCATCGGGACACCCATGTACAACTTCACCGTCCCCGGCTCGCTCAAGACCTGGATGGACCGGGTGACCCTGCCGTGGCTGCCGCTCGCGGGAAAGTCCGCCGTGATCCTCAGCGCCCGCGGCGGCGCCTACGGCCCCGGCACCCCCCGGGAGCCCTTCGACTTCCAGGAGCCCTTCCTGCGCGCCTACTTCTCGGCGCTGGGGCTCGAGGACGTGCAGTTCGTGCACACCGAACTCACCCACGCCCCGGTCATGCCGTTCCTGGCACAGTTCAAGGACGCCCACGAGGCGTCCCGCATCGCCGCTCTGGAAGCGGTCGAGGTGCTCGCCACCCGCGCACCGGCCGAGACCCCCACGGCCTGAGCCGGGTCGACGGCCGGGCAGGCCCCCGGGCCGGCCCGGCGTCACAGAACGCACTCACGACGAAGAGAGGACATCCCGCACGATGGACACCGCACTCAAGGACCGTGTGGTCCTGGTCACCGGCGCTTCCACCGGTATCGGCGCCGCGACCGCCCGGGCCTACGGCCAGGAGGGCGCCCGCGTCGCCATCACCTACCGCAACAATCCGGAGAAGGCCGAGAAGGTCTCCTCCGAGATCGAGGCAGCCGGCGGGCAGGCCTTAGTGGTCCGGCTCGACCTGGAGGACCTGCCCACCGTCGAGGAGGCCGCGAACACCGTCATCGAGTCGTGGGGCGGGATCGACGTGCTCGTCGCCAACGCCGTGCGCTGGGGCGGCGACGGCCCGCCGGACCCGAGCGTCCGCTTCGAGCACGTGTCGCTCGACGAGTGGCAGGCCATGATCAGCGCCAACCTCATCGGCGCCGCCGCCCAGGTCCGCGCGGTCCTGCCGAGCATGCGCTCGCGCGGCTGGGGACGCATCGTGCTGATCTCCTCCAGCGTGGCCGAGGAGGGCCTGCCCGGACCCGGTCCGTACGGAACGGCCAAGTCCGGTCTCTACGGCCTTGCCCGCAGTCTCGCCTGGGAGGCCGGCCGGGACGGCATCCTGGTCAATGTCGTGGCGCCCGGCTTCACCCTGACCGACAGCCGCCCGCCGATCCCCAAGGCCATCACCGACAAGCTGGCCTCCGGCACGCCCACCCGTCGCCTCTCCGACGCGGACGATGTCGCCAAGCTCGTCCTGTTCCTCGGCTCGGGGGCCAACGGCAACCTCACGGGCGAGGTCGTCCGTGACGGTTCGTCCGCCGCGCGCGCTCCGCACGTCGGTCCCTGACGCCCCAGCTGTTGCGTACCACCCCTCACCGGGGTTCCGTCCGCCACCGTCGGACGGAACCCCGGTCATGTCGATCTGCACCGCCCAAGTGGGGTGATGTCCGATGGCCACTTCGAGGATCGCAACATCCTCAGGATCCCAGTCGGAGAAGAGGTAGCCGGTCTGCTCATCGTCGATGTCGATATAGAGGTTGCCGTCCAGAGTCCACGGATTGCGCTGCTCGGGCAGATGCCGATCGAGCGAGGCAACGGTCTCAGCTCGCTCACCTGTGGGAAACACGAAGACAGATCGCATGGGTTGGAGCGTAGGCAGTTCAGCTTTGTGACGACCATGGATTTCAGGGACGATGCCGGTCCGTCGACGTTGTGGTGGTGGTGCGGTTGGCAATCTCTGCGAAGGCCGACATGCCGAGATCGACTGTGGAGGATCGGCGGGCTGCTTCGGTATCGAGCTGGTCCAGCTTGCCCTGCGCGCCAGAGAGGCTGACCTGTAGACCCTCGACTCCGCCCAGCCATCCTTCCCGCTCCGCCTCGGCGATCCGGGCAATCAGGTTGTCACGGATGTCAGTCAGCCGTGACCGTTGGGCTGGATCAGGCCGGAAGTCATCAAGGGGAAGCTTCAGCCGTCGAGTCACCCATCGACCCGTTCAACCAGCCACGGCACCGTGGGGAGTTCGGCGTCCGGATCCCGCCTCGAAGCGGGCGAAGCTTGAACAGCGCCACGGTGACGGTGCGATACCGGCCGACCGGCTGCTCGTAAGGTGTCGACGGGCTGGATCCACCCGGCGGCCTCCACGCTGGGTTTGATCAAGCCCCCGCTGAGCGGCGGCCATGCCCCCGTCAGTCGTGACGGGCGAACTTGACCGCCGAGGCGAGCAGGATCACTGCCAGCACGGGGACAAAAGGACCAGGTCCGAGAACACGCCCAGGAGCAGCACGCCCAGCACCGCACCGGCGGCGAAGCCTGCGGCCATCACCAGGCCAAAGCGGGAGTTCGCGCCGAGCACTGCGAAGGCGGGCGCCTTCGTTACACGGGTGACGTCACCAGGAGCCGCCGCCACCGCCCCCGGAGCCACCGCCGACGTCACCACCACCACCACCACCGCCTCCACCCCCTCCTCCTCCGCTACCGCCGCTGCTGGACGCCGGGGCGGTGCTGGCGCGCGCGGTGTGGAGGAGCAGGCCCACGGCCAGGGCCGGGGCAATCCGGGAGGTCACGGCCGACCGGTGTTCGGGGACGGTGGTCGAGTCGGCGATCGCCTTCTCCCAGGCCTGGGCCACGTCCAGGGCCACCGCCCAGGCCGTGTACAGCTCCATCCGTTCCTCGTCCAGGGGCTCGTCCGCCTGGAGCGCGGCCGGGTCGGCGAGGTAACGCCGGAACGCCTCGGTCCGGAGCCAGAGGGCGGCGCCGCGAGGGCTGCGGGTCTCAAGTTCCCAGGAGCGCCGCCGCAGCGCGTAGCCGACACTCACGGCGATCAGGCCCACGGCGAGGATCGGCCAGCCGACCGCGTTCCGGCCGCCGCCGACCCAGGCTCCGAGCCCTGCGACGACAAAGCCGAGCAAGGTGGCGGCGAGGCCGACGGGCCGTCCGAGACGGGAACGACGCGCGGCGGCCGCGTCCCACAGGCCGCTGTCCGCCTGCCATTGTTCCAGCGCGCGGGTGAGACTCTCCCAGGCCGACCTGAACTGCGGGTCGTACCAGCCCAGGGTGCAGGTGTCGCGCCCCGAGAAGATGCTGCCGAAGACGACTCTCGCGACCGGGTCTGCCGGGGCGTCGGCCGGATCCCGGCGTCTCAGTGTGGGGTGCTGGTCGGTCCCCTCGACGGTGATGTGGCCGTCGGCGGCCGCGCCCAGCAGCCAGGCCACCTTGTGGTGGTGCCCTACGCCTTCGGAGAGGAGGATCCCGCCCTGGGCCGGGGTCAATCCCTCCGGGGGCACGAGGGACGGGGTGAGCGAGGCGGCGCGCCGGTCGAGGTCCACACGCCGGGTCCTGCCGGGCGCCCCGTCAGTGCCCTCCTCGGCGATCCGGTCACGGCCGAGGAAGCGCAGCAGTTGAACCGTCACCAGGGCGCAGGCCAGGGCGAAGAGGAAGGCGAGCAGGCCCACCCACAGCGGATGCGGGACGGCGGCGCCGACGGCTTTCCCGGAGGGCAGCGCGGGCAGGGCGGGCTTCGCGCCGGTCAGCTTCGCCCCACGGGAGGTGTACAGAGTGACGCCCTCACGCCCCTTGAGCTTGTCGAGCGTGACGGCGAGGTGGCCGGGTGCGGCCTTCTTGGCCGTACATCCGTCCTCCGACCCGTTGGTGCCCTGCACGCAGCGCGTGCCGGTGAGATCGTAGGGCGCCACGACATGGATCTCGACGTCGGAGCGGTCGACCCGCCATCCCGTGCCGACGGCATCCCAAGCGAGTTTGCCGTTCTTCACGACGTCCGTGAGCGTGTACTCGATGCGGTACCGGTGCACGCCGGTGACGGAGCGGTCGGGGTCGCCCACCTCGATGCGGGTGGCGATCTCCCGTCGGCCGTCCGGCTCCTCGTAGTAGTCGCCCGCGTCGAACTCCCACGGAACGCGGTGGCCATCCATGGTCGCGACGACCTTGGCGGTCTCCTGGTCGCTGTACAGACCCGGCACGTCGCGGTAGACGCCGTGCCGAGTCGCGTCGGGGTACGCGAAGTCGTAGTCGATGACCTCGGTGACCCGAACACTGCCGTCCGCGGCGACCTCGGCGCCCACCCACATGGTGTTGACGCGCTCCACGTTCCCGCTCACCCAGCCGAGCGCGACGAGACCGCCGAGCAACAGCGTGACGAAGGTGATCGCGAGCGGGTCGTTGATCCTGCGTCTGCGGGCCAGGGTCCAAATGTCCCTGGGTCTCTCGTCTTGTGCGGCACTCAAGGAAACACCCCCCACATTATGGGGCCTCCCCAGCCCCACGAAGATCGGCAGCGTATCCCGGCCGCGGACCGACAATAAGGAGCCGGTCCGCATCCAGGGCCCCGGCGTGTGCCTGGCTCGCCCCGGCTTGGAGTGGTTGATCGCGGCAGCGGGCCCCGGAAGCAGGTGAACACGGCACCTGTGGATCATGGAGTTCTCTACGCTTCAAGATCCACGAAGGTGCCGTGTTCGTCCCTCCATCATCTCCTGTCGCTGTTCTCGCGCCTCACGCACCCCGCCTGGAGTCCCTCGGTGAGGCTGGCGCACAGGTCCAAGTCCGTTGTCTGGTTGCCGAGTTCGAGTCGGTCACCGACCCGCGAGGGGCTTGCGGGGTGCGTTACCGGATCTCCTCGCTGCTGGCCCTGGTGGTCTGCGCGATGACTGCGGCGGGCCACGACTCGATCACCGCGGCGGCGGAGTGGTGCCGGCGTGCGACGCCGCAGGAGCTTGCCGCCTTCGGCCTGCCCTATCACCCGTTGCTGGGCCGCTACCGAGTCCCGAGCGAGAAGACCCTGCGCAGCGTCCTGGGGCGTCTGGATCCCGGTGAGATCACCGCGGCCGGCTACGACTACCTCCGGCCCCTGCTGTCCACGCAGCCCCCTCAGCCGGATCCGGTGATGCCCGATGGCGGAACCGAGCGCGAACAGCGCCAGGCCCACCGGACAGCCACCCGCGCCGAGCCCGTGAGGTCCAGGCGCCGGGCGATCGCGGTGGACGGCAAGTGCCTGCGTGGCGCGAAGCGACCGGACGGCAGTCGGGTCTTCGTGCTGTCCGCGGTCCGCCACGGCGACGGCGTCACGCTCGCCTCGCGCGAGAATGGCGCGAAGACCAACGAGATCCCCGAGTTCGCACCCCTGCTCGACCAGGTCGACGACATAGATCTCGCGGGGACCGTCGTCACCGCCGATGCCCTCCACGCCCAACGCGACCACGCCACCTACCTGCACGAACGCGGCGCCCACTACCTGCTGACCATCAAGAACAACCAGCGGGGCCAGGCCCGCCAACTCCATGCCCTGCCCTGGAAGAACATCCCCGTGATCCACCGCGACGACACACGAGGGCACGGCCGCCACGAGCAACGGATCGTCCAGGTCGTCACTGTCGCGGGCCTGCTCTTTCCGTACGCGGCCCAGGTCCTGCGGATCCAGCGCCGTCGCCGCCTCTACGGAGCGAAGAAGTGGTCCAGCGAGACCGTCTACGCCATCACGGACCTGACCGCCGAAGAAGCGAACGCGGCCGAGATCGCGTCTTGGGCTCGCGGGCGCTGGACGGTGGAAAACACCGTCCACTGGGTCCGCGATGCGGTCTTCGGAGAAGACAAGTCCCAGGTCAGAACCCACAATGCGCCCGCCGTACTCGCTGCCGTCCGCGACCTGATCCGCAGCGCACTCAAGCTCGCCGGATACGTCAACACCACCGCCGGACGCCGAGCCCACACCGACCGCCTCCGCGTCCTCACCCTCTACGGCATCACATGATCAAAACCGGACGAGTCAGGCAAACGCCGGGGCCCTGGTTGCCGACGGCATCCTTGGCGCCTGACTCTTCCCATGCCTTGCAGTCGTTGCGGTTCCCGGCGAGCGGTCGGCCGACCACGACGACCAGGCGGGTGTCGGCGTCTATGACGACCTGATGGTTGGTGGAGTACCGGTAGTTCTTCGACCGCTCGGCGATCGTGTGGTCGCGGGTGGGCACCAGGGTGCCGTCCACGATGAGCACGGTGTCCTTGGCGAACCGCTTGCGGGGCTGGAGTGCGAGCAGGGGTCCGAGGTGGTTGATGACTCGGCCAGCCGTCGACTTCGAGACGCCGAACAGCGGAGCGAGCTGCCGCAACGTCAGATTGGTTCGCCAGTAGGCCGTGACCAGCAACACCCGATCTTCCAACGGCAGGCTCCACGGCCGGCCTCGGCGGACCACATCTGCTCCATCGCGCCGCAGCGTGGTCAGCAGTTTGCCGAAGCAGCGCGGGCTCAGCCCCGCGAACGGGGTTATCCAGGACGGCTCCGATGCCGTGATCACACTCGCCACATCATGATCATCACTCAGGCTGGCCCAATGCCGAGCCGATGCCGCAGTTACGCTGATCGGGGCAGTCCACAATGCGCAAGACCGGGGGAAACCGTGAACCGACCACTGTTGTTCCTCGACGTGGACGGGCCGCTCAACCCTTACGCGGCCAAGCCGGAGAGGCGTCCCCACGGCTACATCACACTCAGAGTCCCCCGGAACGACGCCCATGAGGACGACAGGGGCCTCTCGTCCCGACGACGTCCCCTACGTGTCTGGCTCAACCCAGAGCACGGACGAATCCTGCTCCAGCTCGGCTTCGAGCTGTGCTGGGCCACCACATGGATGGACGACGCAAACCGGTGGATCGCACCAGTGCTCGGCCTTCCGGAACTTCCCTTCGTCGACTTCGGCGACGTCCTACTCCAGGAACGCCCTGATGGAGTCCACTGGAAGACCGGACCGCTGGTGAACTACGCCAATGGCCGCCCTTTCGCCTGGGTGGACGACGAGCAGAGCGAGCTGGATCAGACCTACGTGACCGCCCACCATCGAGGCCCCGGGCTCCTCCACCACGTCAACCCGCGGATCGGCCTACTGGAGAACGACTTCCGCGCACTCGCCGACTATGCCCGGTCCCTGAACACCTCACGAACCACCGGCTGAGCACCTCACCAGCTCTACAGGTTGCTCCGTACTCGGAGCCAAGATCTTTGCGGGACAGTCCTTAGGGGATGCTCAACCAGGACAACTCCAGAAAGGCGCTGGGCTACTTCATAGAGGCATTCGGGCCGTCGAAACCTGACGAGAAGAAAGCGAACGACCCACATCCCAGGACTTTGAGAACTGCGGGCCGCTTCGAAGAATCTGGGTGAGTGAAACATCGGGAAATCAGCGAAGAACTGAGAATCGCCCGCCACATGCTCCTCTGCATCGAGAACAATGCTCGGCGACGAGAACACATTTGTTCATCAATTTCATCGAAGCGGCCTACGTCGCGCCGGTGAACGAGGCACAGTCGGCCTGAAAGGAGTTGCTCGTCCGAACCGGTGGGTGGCCGTCCCACTCCTTCGACGGCCAGCACCGCACGCCACCACACAGAGGAGCACAAGAAGTGAACACATGGACTTGACAGGGAATTGTGTTCCTGCTGGCAAGAGACGCGGATCTCCGGCGGCCCCGCGGTCCTCTGGGTCGGCTTCCGCAAGAACGGGCTGACGTGGATCGGTCCGGGCGGCGAGCCGACCTGGTACGCCACCTGGCCGACCCTGCGCCGAGGCTTCTGTCCGCGCTGCGGAACACACCTCGTGTCGATCGCCGACGACTCCAACATGATCATGGTCACGGGATTCAGCCTCGATGACCGCAGTGGCACCGATCCCGTCAGTCACTCCTTCCGTGGCGAGGCGGCGCCGTGGATGAATCACCCTCGGTCCCGACCCGCTCTATCCGGAGCCCGCCTCACCGTGACGCTAACGCCGCTGGAGCACAGGCTGGCTGCTAGGCCCCGCTGTCGCCACCTTCTGGCGCCGCTGCGCCACCGATCGCTTCGACCGCATGCAGCTATCCAATGCGAGCACTCCACCAGCCTCGGCCCCACAAAGAGCCCCCAGTTCCGCTGACCGCCCTTCCCTGCTCACCTCCTTCACGGAGCCGGCAAGCACTCGCCGATCGGAGAGACGATGACGACTTCTACACCGGACGAATGCCCCAGCCCGTCCAGGACATTGAGGCTGGCAGTCGCGCAGAGCACCGTGCCGGAAGATCCCACTGACCGAGGAGCACTTCGAGCGGCAGGGCAGGAGATCCGGGCCCTGATGGCGGAGGCGGCCGGGGCGGGCGCGCAGCTGGTGCAGTTCCCCGAAGGGGCAATCGTCTATCCGAGCAAGCACGTGATGGCGGCAGGCCCGCACGGCGAGCTGGTCCCGGCCGACTGGAGCCGTGCCGCCTGGGACGTCATGCGCGAGGAGGCCGAGTCGATCGCTGTGCTGGCGGGGGAACTGCGGCTGTGGACGGTGTTCGGGTCGATTCACCCGCTCACGCCGCCGAACTGGCCCCACAACAGCCTCTTCGTCGTCTCCGACCGGGGCGAGCTGGTCGCCAGGTACGACAAGCGGTTCCTGTCGCATACCGAGGTCTCCTACCTATACACCCCGGGGCGGGAGCCGTTGGTCTTCGAGGTGGGTGGCATCCGGATCGGCTGCGCGCTGTGCGTGGAGGCGAACTTCCCGCCGCTCTTCGCCGAGTACGAGCGCTTGGGCGTCGACTGCGTCCTGCTCTCCGTGATGGTCGACGACGCTCCAAGGGCGCGCGTCGCCCAGGCCTACGGGACGCTGTACTGCTACTGGGTGGGCTACGCCGTGCCGGCGCAGTTCAGTGCCAAGGTACCCTCCGGAATCGTGGCGCCCGGAGGCCGGTGGGTGGCGCAGTGCCCCGCCGACGGACAACCCGCTCTGGCGGTCGTGGACATCGACCTCGACTCGACCGACACGGACATCGACGTAGCCCTTCGGTACGCCCGGCCATGGCGCCGCCGGGCGCAGGACGGGCTCTACAGGGACCGGCTGCTGGTTGGGGACCCGCGCAGCGACGGCCGCACAACGTTTTGAGACCGCCCTATCAGTTACAGTGCGCCATCGAAGATCTTGCGATAAGCGTGAACAAAGGCGTGCTGTCGGCGGCTCCATCCCCGGCCGCGAGGTCGGGCCCGGTCAGTCCGCGTTGCCACCGGCGGTAGGCGAGCGGGTGGGTGAACTGGTCGACGCCGATATACAAGCACCGGCCCGCGCCCCCCGTCCCTCCTTTCGGCCGAAGGGGACTACCGGGGGACTACCAGCAACCTCTGTGCTGGCAGGGACAGTTGTCGCATCCTCGAAGTCCTGCACGAGTGGCGGCGACAGCCCCATGCGGCAGGTCTCTTCGGCCTCTGCGGACCCCGCCGGAGCTTCCTCGCGAGACCTAGAATCAGCGCTTCCGTCCCGACTGATCCTCATTGCCCGACTTCGGGTTGTGGCCGGCGGGCGCGATCCGACGACTCCTGAGGAGAACCCCGTGTCCGGCACATCTTCCTCCTGGAGCTGACCGAGCCGACGCGCGAGCGGTGGCCGAGCCAGGAGGACCACGACGGGCACGGTGAGCCGACGCGGCTCGAGTGCTTCTGGACCCCGCTGGAGACCGCTCACGTGCTCCAGTCCGGGCAGGGCACGCTGCTCGGACTCCTGGACGCCTGACCCCACCCATTCGCCCCGCCCCGTCCAGGGAGTCAGCCAATGCGCAGCGCCCCCGCCCGGCACGACCCGATCGACGAGCTGTACCGCAGCCTGGTGGCCGACGACGGCGAGGCCGCCGTCTCGGCGATCCTGAAGTTGCGCGGGGAGACCTGCGACATCGACTGCATCTACTCCTACGAGAAGCGCAAGGAGGCCCCGGGAGAAGCGCGGATCGACGCCGGGCAGGTACGCCGACTCGTGGTCCCCGCGCGAGCGGGGGTGTTCCGCGGCAGGCGAAGTCCAACCTCATCCCGCAGGCGTGGTCCCCGCGCGAGCGGGGGTGTTCCGGCGCAGAAGCCCGCGACCATGGCGGTGTTCCCCGCGCGAGCGGGGGTGCCCCCAGACACGCGCGGCGCTGCTGGTCTTGCTGCGTGACCTCGGCTGGGAGGACCTGCCGGCTGTCCGCCGCGCCGACGGCGAGCGCATCACGCCCCTGCGACTGCGCGCCGAGCTACGCCCCGCGCCCACCGTGGCGATCTCCGCCTCCGCCGACGCACTCCCCTTGCTGGCGGTGAGCGCCCGATGAGCACCCAGGCGCCCGCCCTGTCTGCCGCTGCCGACCCGCTGTCGCGCCTGCGGCCGCCCGACGACGTCCGGACCCTCTCCCCCACCCATCCGGCACTTGACCTGCGGACGGACACCACGAGGGAGGGGCCGCCCGATAGCCAGCCAGGTCCAGGGCCGGGTCGGACTGTCCAGGGTGGGCGAAGCCCAGCGCGTAGCGCCGCCGCGGGCGCCCTTGACCGGCCGGCCCGGCCCGCACACTCCACGAGCGGGCGGCCCCGGCCGACAACGTGCGCGACGCTCGCTGAAACTCCCCACTCGGTTGAACGTCGGAGCGAGTGGGGCGACGAGCAGCACTGGTCGATTTCAGGGCTCTGGCCGCAGTTCCGTGACGGCCTACGTCCTCATGCCGAGTGCTGATGCTTGTGCAGGGCTGCGCTAGCCCGGAAGCGGAGCCGTCCGCAGCGGTCCTTGTCTTCGTCGGTTGCGTCGTCGGCGCAACAGCAGTGCTGCGCCAGCCAGCGCAAGTCCTCCGGGTCAAGCCATAGAGGGATACGGCCTTGTCCGGCCTCGGCTTGCGGATCCGTGGGTTGTGGCGACTTCATGGGTCCTGACTGTATGCCCAGCTCTCGGAGCCTCATGGCTGGATGAGGATGCGGGTTCGCAGGAGTTCGAACGAGGCTCGGCCATACATGGCTCGCTTGAGCGTTTTCACCCGGTTCACGTGTCCTTCGACGACGCCGGAACTCCAGGGGAGGGTGAGGCCGGCGGTGACGGCGTCGAGGTCCTGGCGGAGGAAGCCGGCGAAGCCCTGCATGGGCTTCAGTGCGTCCTGCTCGGCTTGCCGGATCCACTCGCGCAGCAGGTACCCGCGCTGGTGGCGGACCAGGTCGGCGAATGCCCGGGCGAGATCGCAGGCCCGGGTGATGTCCGGGCATGCGAGCCGGACTTGGAGGAGTCGCTCGGCCTGGCTTTCGGTGAGCGTCTCCCGGGGTCGCATGATCCACGAGGTGATCTTGCGAGGGCTGGGGATGTCGGCCCGGACCGCTTCGGCGGTGCCCGCGCGGAGGGCGGCGAGTGTTGAGGTATGCCTTGAACGGCTCCAGGACGCCGTTGGAGCGGCGGTCGCGGGCGGAGGCCAGCAGTTCGTCGAGGTCGGTGTCGCGGAAGCGGCGCACGGTCGGCGCGTTGGTACGTGCTGTGTCTACGTCTCGCCTGTTTCCGGCAGTCCGGGCACCGGCCCGGGCGAGCGGTGGACACCGCCTCCACCACCAGGACGTCAGAGGAGTCGCTGACGCGCTCCACTCGCACATCGATCCCGGGAAACAGCACAGCCTCGACCGTCTTGCTTGCCACGCCAGGAAACACTCTGCCGAAACGATCCCTCGTTCCCCTCGCTGAACTGGGGATTCACGGAACTGCGGCCAGAACCGATTTCAGACATCCCCATCAGCAGCCCGGCCAGGGCAGCCGTAGGCCCCCGGTCACCCTTCCCGCGTCTCTGTACCGCGCAAGGTCAGCATGGCATCAGCGTCCTTGCGTGGCGCGCACAGCGGGCCCGCAACAGCACGGTCGCCGTCCAGGCAAGGCTCCGCGGCGTGTCGGCGAGGGACGAACGCGGGCGCCCACATGCCGTTCAGCCGCCGTGGCGCCTTTGCGCCGGCGGTGATCGTCGTCACCGGGCAGGGCTTGTCGACGCTACGCCCGCCGCCGGGGACGATGCCCTTGTGTCCGTGCCGTGCACAGGCATGCAGCTCCCTGCGCATTGCGGGCGCCTGCCCCCCGGGTATCACGATGCGCAAGGAGGTCGGTAGGCCGAGCGGAGGCTCAGTCGGGCCCACACGATCTTGCCGCTCAGACCGTGGCTCCACCCGAACGCTTCGGCGAGAGCGCGGACAATGTTCAGGCCACGACCGTGGTCTTCGTCGGTACCGGGCGGAGCCGCGGGCAGGTCGGTTGTGGCGGGGCAGGTGTCGCGAACGGAGATGACGAGCCCTTGGTCGTGGGTCAGCAGATGGATGTCGGCCGGGCCGTTGGGGGTGTGCAGGTGGGCGTTAGTGACGAGTTCTGAGATGACGACGACGGCGTCCTCGATGATGGGCAGCGGCAGGCCCCATGCGTGCAGGGTCGTACGTGCATGCTGCCGGGCTGTCCGAACGGCGTGTGGCGCGTGTTCGAGAGACAGGTGGCTGGCGCGGGAGAAGGCGCTGTGGTGCTGCCGTTGGGACGTGCTGGAGTGGGTGGTCGTCTTCATGGCGAACCTTGCGTTGGGGGGCGTTGCGGTGGGCTGAGCTCGGGGGCTGTCCGTCCTTGTCCAGTCAGTGCGGGTCGGGTGTGCCCCGGATCCGGTTGCGGGGCGGCTTAAGGGCCGGATCCGGGGCGGTTCCAGGAGGGGCTACTTCACGGCGCCTGCGGTGAGGCCGCGGGTGAGGGTGCGCTGGAAGATGAGGAAGAACACGATCATCGGGATGACGCCGAGGAGGGCCGCGGCGCTGAGTGCGGTGGGGTCGCTGGTGTACTGGCCCTGCATGACGGACAGGCCGAGGGGGACGGTCTGCTTGTTGTTGGAGATGAGCAGGACGAGGGGGTAGAGGAACTCGTTCCAGCTCCAGACGAAGAAGAACACGCACATCACCGACAGGGTGGGCCAGCTCATCGGCAGGACGATGCGCCACAGGATGGTCCAGCGGCTGGCACCGTCCATGGAGGCGGCTTCGATGAGTTCGCGGGGGAAGCTGCTGAAGACGGAGGACAGCAGGTAGGTGCCGAAGGCGCTGTAGGTGATGCCGACGAGGATGGTGTAGCCGAGTTTGCCGTCGTAGAGGCCGAGTTCCTTGAACAGGTAGTAGATGGGGTAGACCAGGCCTTCCTGCGGCAGGACGTTGACGCCGAGGAAGAAGACGAGGAAGGCGGTGCGCCATCGGACGCGGCCGATGCCGATGGCGTAGGCGTTGAACAGGGCCAGGACGACGGCTATGACGACGACGCCGAGGCTGATCTGGATGCTGTTGACCAGCTTCTGGGAGAAGTCGACCCGCTCCCAGACCTCGCCGATGACGCCCCAGTTCCACTGTTCGGGCCAGGACAGGGAGCCGTTGGAGCGGTAGTCGGCGCTGGTCTTGAAGGAGTTGACCAGGATGATGCCGAAGGGTGCGAGGAAGGCCAGGACGAAGACGGTGACGGCGGCGATGACGGCGTAGGAGCCGGCGCTGCGTCCGCTGGTCTTTCTCTTCTTTCGACGCTGCTTGGGTGCGGCGTGTCCGGCGGGGCTGGCCTTGCGTACGTCCGGCCTGCTGCTGGTGTCGTCGTTGGCGTAGGTGATCATGGTCATCCGTCCTCGCGGGCCTGGCGGGTGAGCATGGTCCCGGCGATGATCAGCACGAGGAGGGTGATGGTGCTGGAGATCGCGGAGCCGTAGCCGACGTCGGCGCGTTCGAAGAAGTTCTGGTAGGCGAAGTACGCGGGCACGAGCGTGGAGTTGCCGGGGCCGCCGCCGGTGAGGACGAAGATCTGGGCGAAGACCTTCAGGCCGGCGATGGTGGTGGTGACCAGGACGACGTAGACCTCGGGCCGCAGGATGGGCACGGTGATGCGGGTGAAGCGCTGCCACCAGCTCGCCCCGTCCAGGGAGGCTGCCTCGTACAGTTCGGGGTCGATGCGCTGCAGGCCGGACAGGAACAGCACCAGGGGGTAGCCGAGCTGCATCCAGACCAGGACGCCGAGGACGATCCACAGGGCGAGGTCGGGGTCGCCGAGCCAGTTCTGCTGCAGTGAGGACAGGCCGACGGTGTCGAGGATGCTGTTGACGGCGCCTTCGGGGGCGAGGATCCAGCCCCACATCAGGCCGGTGACGGCGACGGGGATGACCTGGGGCAGGTAGAGGCCGGAGCGGAAGACTCCGACGACGCCGTCGCCGTGCTTCTTGCCGATGTAGTCGAAGAGCAGGGCGGCGAGGAACAGGCCGAGCAGGGTGGGCACGACCGCGATGCCGACGATGACGAAGGCGATGTTGCGGAAGGAGGCCCAGAAGTCGGCGTCCTGGAAGAGGCGGGTGTAGTTGTCGAAACCCGTGAATTCAGGGGTGCCGATGCCCTGCCAGGTGGTGAGGCTGTAGTAGAAGGTCATCACCAGCGGGACGACGAGGAAGAGCAGAGCGAGAAGCAGGCCTGGGGCGAGGAAGACGGCGTAGCCCGTGGACCGCCGGTGACGTGTGGTTTTCACGGTTGCTCCTAGGTGGGCGGGACGGCGGCCCGGGGGGCCGGGGCGCCGTCCCCTGAACGACGCGGCGCCGGGGAGATGAGACGCGCTGCCTGATGCGGGGTGCGGCCGCGGTGCTGTCCGGCCGCGGTGCGGTCAGGACCGGGTGGCGACGTACTTGTCGTAGGGGGCCTGAAGCTCGTCGAGGACGGTGTCGGGCTTGCCGCCGTTCATCAGGTTCTGGGTGGAGGCCAGCCAGGTGTCGTAGTAGCCGGTGACGGGCCAGTCGGGGTAGAAGGCCAGGCCGTTGCTGGTCTGGTAGGTGTTGAAGGCGTTGATGAGTTCCTTGGCCTTGGGGTTGGTGATGGTGTCGGCCTTGGCGGTGAGGGGGATGCCGCCTTCGTCGCCGATCAGCTTCTGGATCTTGTCGGTCATGGTGATGGCGATGAAGTCCTCGGCGAGCTGCTTGTTCTTCGCCTTGGTGGGGATCACCCAGTGGTTGCCGCCGGAACCGAGGGTCTTCTCGCTGCCCGGGTAGGGGGCGGTGGACCAGGAGAAGTCCTTGATGTCGGTGCTCAGGCCGCCGAACCACCAGTTCCCGCCGACCATGACGGGCCGCTTCTGGGAGACGAACTGCTCGGTCATGTCGCTGCCCTTGAGACCGACGTCCTTCTGCTCGAAGTAGCCCTTGTCGAGCCACTCCTGGTACTTGTTCACCGCGTAGGTCAGCTCGGGGCCGTGGAAGTCGACCTTGCCCTGGTAGAGCTGGTAGTCGTCGACCCAGGCGTCGGAGGCCCTGGACAGGGCGAGCAGGTAGAGCCAGTGGCCGGCGGGGTGGTCGTTGCCGGCGTTGGCGAGCGGGGTGACGCCGGCGGCCTTGAACTTCGCCAGCGCGGCCTCGAAGGTCTTGAAATCGGTGGGCTTGGTGACGTTGTACTTCTTGAACAGGTCGTCGTTGTAGTAGGCGAAGACGAACTCACCGTAGTTCGGTATGCCGTACCACTTGTCGCCGCCCATCTCGCCCTTGGCGTCGTAGCGGGCGGTGACGGACGCCCGCTCGCTGATCGCCTTGTCCCAGCCGTGTTCCTTCACCAGCGGGGTGAGGTCGGTGAGCAGGCCTTGCTTGGCGAGCAGGCCGGTGGTGGCGTTGCCCTTGTTGTACTCCATGACGTCGGGCGCCTTGTCGGAGTTGAGGATCATGCCGGCGTTCTGCTGGACCTGCTCGAACGTCTTGCGTTCGAAGACGACCTTGACGTCCGGGTGGGTCTTCTTGAACTCGGCGATCGCCGCGTCCCAGGCCTTGCTCAGGGCGCCGTCCTGCTGCTCGTAGTGCCACAGCCGCAGGGTCTTGCCGTCGCCCGCTGCGGTGTCGGAGCCGCCGCAGGCGGTCAGCGGGGCCAGCAGGGCGAGAGAGGAGGCCGCGAGGAGGAGAGACCTTCTGCGGACGGTGCGGGTGCGCGGGTTGTTCATGGCTGGTTCCTCGATGTGCGTCGTTGCGACAAGGGCAGGGTCAGTCGGCGGTGCGGCTGCGGCGGTGGACGCGGGCTTCCCACGGGCGCAGGGTGCAGCGGCTCGTGAGGGGTGAGGTGGCGGGGAGGTTGGCGATGAGCGTGTCGCTGTCCTCCCAGCCGTCGGGCAGGTCGACGGTGAGGTCGGTTCCGCCGAAGTTGGCGAGTACGAGCAGTTCGACCCCCCTCTCCCGGTCGTGGCGGGTGAAGGCGTAGAGCTGCTCGTGGTCGGGGTGGAGCATGTGGAAGTCGCCGTGGGTGAGTGCGGGCTCGGTGTGCCGCAGTTCGATCAGGCGGCGGTAGTGGTGGAAGACCGAGTCGGGGTCGGCGAGCTGGGCCTTTGCGTTGACCCGGCGGTGGTCGGGGTTGACGGCGATCCACGGGGTGCCGGCGGTGAACCCGGCGTGCTCGGTGGCGTCCCACTGCATGGGGGTGCGGGCGTTGTCGCGGCCGCGGTGGCGCAGGCCGTCGAGGATCTGTTCCTCGCCGGTGCCGAGGGCGAGCTGGTCGCGGTGGTGGTTGAGGGACTCGATGTCGCGGAAGTCGCCGATGGAGGCGAACGGGGCGTTGGCCATGGCGAGTTCTTCGCCCTGGTAGACGTACGGGGTGCCGCGGTGCAGGTGCAGGACGGTGGCCAGCAGTTTGGCGGAGCGGTCGCGGTAGGCGGGGCTGTCGTCGCCGAAGCGGGAGACGACGCGCGGCTGGTCGTGGTTGCTGAAGTACAGGCTGTTCCAGCCGGTCTCGCCGAGGCCGGCCTGCCAGCGGCCGAGGCTGGCCTTGAGGTCGGTGAGCTTCAGCGGGCGGACGTCGAACTTGCCGCCGGGGCCCTGGTCGAGGCCGACGTGCTCGAACTGGAAGACCATGTCGACCTCGCGGCGGGCGGGGTCGGTGAACCGCCTTGCCTGCTCGACGGTGACGCCGGGCATCTCCCCGACGGTCAGCAGCGGGCGCGGGTGGCCGTCGAAGACCTCGCGGTGCATCTCGGCCAGGTACTCGTGGATGCGCGGACCGCAGATGTAGTGCGCGCTGCCGTCGCCGTACCCGCTGCCCTCGTGCACCGGGCCGTCGGGCAGGCCCGGTGCCTTGGAGATCAGGTTGATGACGTCCATGCGGAACCCGTCGACACCCCGCTCCAGCCACCAGCGCATCATGGCGTGGACCGTCTGCCGGACCTCGGGGTTGTCCCAGTTCAGGTCGGGCTGCTTGCGGGAGAAGAGGTGCAGGTAGTACTCGCCGCTCGCCTCGTCGTAGGTCCAGGCCGGGCCGGAGAAGAACGAGCCCCAGTTGTTGGGCTCGGCGCCCGGTGTGCCGGGCTCCATGCCCTCGCGCGGCGGCCGCCAGACGTACCAGTCGCGCTTGTCGCCGCCGGGGCCGCCGTCGCGGGAGGCGGTGAACCACGCGTGCTCGTCGCTGGTGTGGTTGACGACCAGGTCCATCACCAGCTTCATGCCGCGTTCGTGCACGGCGTGAAGGAGCCGGTCGAAGTCGGCGAGGGTGCCGAACAGCGGGTCGATGTCCTGGTAGTCGCTGATGTCGTAGCCGTTGTCGTCGTGCGGCGAGGGGTAGACCGGCGACAGCCACAGCACGTCGACCCCGAGTTCGGCAAGGTAGTCCAGGCGCTCGATGACGCCCTGGAGGTCTCCGATGCCGTCCGCGTTCGAGTCGGCGAAGCTGCGGGGGTAGATCTGGTAGACCACCGCGTTGCTCCACCAGGAGTCGGCGGGACCGGCCAGGTTTTCGGGCACGTCAAATCCTCATCGTGGGTCTCGGGTACTGGGTGCTTTGTGGGAAGGGCTGGGTCAGGACAGGGCCGCGCCGACCGCGTCCTGGATGACGAGGCAAGCGGCGCCTCTGGCCCACAGGTCGTGGTGCACGGGATCGACGCGTATGTCGCAGTCCTGGGCGGCGGTGGAGAAGGCGTGGGCCTGCATCGCCTGGGTCATGGCGGGGCCGAACAGGTCATGGGCGACCGCGCCTTCCCCGGCGATGATGATTTTCTGGAGGTTCA
This sequence comes from Streptomyces sp. NPDC006458, assembly GCF_040612135.1. NCBI lineage: Bacteria > Bacillati > Actinomycetota > Actinomycetes > Kitasatosporales > Streptomycetaceae > Streptomyces > Streptomyces sp. NPDC006458. The sequence goes on from NZ_JBEXPR010000031.1 coordinate 20,176, forward strand.
GCAGGTTGCACAGGCCCGCCAGGCCCCTGCCCAGGGCAGTGCCGGCCTCGGCGAACGCGGAGCGGGCGACGGTCTGTGCCGAACCGGTGCCGGAACGGGCCAGCTCGATCGCCTCGGCTATGCCGGTGCACTCGACTCCGGCGTCCCGGAGGTGGCGCAGGACGGCCCGGTCACCGGCGAGGGCCTCCAGGCAGCCGCGGCGCCCGCAGCCGCACATCGGACCCCCGGGGTCGAGGGGCAGGTGGCCGATCTCTCCGGCAAGGCCTGTTGCCCCGGAGAAGAGGGCGCCGTCGAGGAGCAGGCCGCAGCCGATACCGGGGCCGACGGTGACCACGGCGAAGGAGTCCACGTCGCGGCCCTGGCCGAACCAGCGTTCGGCGACGACCAGGGTGTTGACGTCGTTGTTGACGACGACCGGCAGGCCTGTGGCCTGGCGCAGAGGACCCGCCACGTCGACCTTGTTCCAGCCGAGCAGGGCGGAGTAGCGGCAGATACCGGCGGCCGAGTCAATGTGTCCGCTGACGCCGACACCGAGTCCGAGGACCCTGTCCGCCGCCTCGGGCGCCTCCGCGAGGAGACTCCGGGTCAGGTCGGCGACGGCGGACAGTGCGGTCTCGGGGGTGCAGTCGGCGATCGGCACCTCGGCGCGAGCCAGCACTCCCGCGGCCATGTCGGTGACCACCGCGGACACCTGCGCCGGGCCGATCTTCGCGCCCACGACGATGTGCTTGTCCGGGTTGACCTGGAGCATCTTCTGCGGCCGGCCCCGCCCCGTAGGGGCGGTGTCCAGTTCGCGCAGGTAGTCGTGCTCCAGGAGCGGCGGCAGCATCCGCGTCACGCTGGAGGGCACCAGTCCGAGCCGCTGCGCGAGCTGGGTGCGGGAGATGGGCCCCGCGGTGAGGACGATCGCGAAGATCTCCGCGCGGGTCTGCTCACCGACAAGCTCCGAGAAACGGATCTTGGACGGGGTCATCACACATGCCTCCGAAGAGCGATCGGTCAAGAGTGGTACCGGCGTGGGCCCGGCGGCGGGGATCCGGCCGGTCAGGTCATTGCCGGTAAGGCGCGTACGGCAGCTGTCACAGCGGCCTCCTGTGGAGCACGCCGGCCGTTCCAGGTGGTGGGGCCGACTGCGTATGACAAGAGTCTGACCCCATCCATTTCGTGCGTCAAGAAAGAAAACTTGGCGTTACATGACCGTGATGCGATCTGTTCGGTCGACACGATTGGGGTTTTTGTCAGCATATGACTGGCCAGTGGCGCCCATCCGGCCCGCTCTCACGAAGAGACTCTGTTCATTTCATTGACATCGCGAAGAAATGACGCGACGTTGTCTCGCGACCGCAGAGCGCCAACGCACGGCCCGTGCGGAGCGGGCGGCCCGCTCGGCCCGCCCACTCCGCATCCAGGGGCGCCCTGGGCCGGGGCACGCCGGAGACACATCCCGTCCCGGCCCCCGGACGATCCCGATCGCTTCTGACGCATCCGCCCGACCGGCTGGAAGGGGGTTCGACCGCCTACGGGCCGCACGGCCCCCTGAGGCAGGGCGCGCCTTCACCTGCCTCGGTCCTGCCGTGGCAGGCGCCGGGCGGCGCGCGTTCCCGGTCTCATCATGCACCTGTCCGCCGCACGCCGTCCGTCTCCCGGGACAGGCGCCGTATGCGGCGGATCCAGCGCCTTGCGTGCGCTGCTTTTCCAGCTACGAGAAGAGGTACTTCGTCATGTCCGCAGGAAGACTGAGCCGGCTGGCGGCGCTCGCCGCCGGCCTGGCGCTCGCCCTGGCCGGGGCCGTGATGCCCGCCGGTACGGCGGGCGCACGGCCGCTCCCGGCCTCGGCGGCAGCTGCCGCCGAGGCGGCGGCCGTCACCACCGCCGGCAGCGCGCAGCTGAAGACGTGGTGGCACGACAACTACGAGTTCAACACCACCAGCCCGGTGGCGAACGACAAGGTGCGCCGTTCGTCGTTCTACGACGTGCAGGTCGCCACGGCCGCGGCGCCGGCGGCGCGGTTCGACTCGTTCGCGTACATGAGCATCCCGCGCAGCGGGAAGGGCAAGATCGGTTACACCAAGGAGGACGGCGCGGAGTTCTCCTCGTCGGCCGGGCTGACGATGAGCTGGTCGTCGTTCCAGTACGCCGCTGATGTGTGGGTGGACGTCTCGCTGAAGACGGGGCAGACGATCTCGTCGGCCGACCAGGTGAAGATCAAGCCCAGCAGCCTGAACTTCGCCAAGGAACTCGTCGACGGTGACACCGTCCGCGTCAAGGTGCCCTACAGCTCGGCCGGTCACCGGTTCTCGGTGGAGTTCGACCCGCAGCTGTACACCGCCTACAACGACATGTCCGGCCCCGCGAACGACGCGGGCAAGCTGACCACGCAGGGCGGGGGCGGCAACCGGGCCGTGCACACCGAGCCCCGCAACTCGATGATGATCTTCGCGGAGCCGGTGCCGGCCGGCGCCGAGGCGGACCGGCTGGTCCCCACGGCGTCCTCGGGCAGCACCTACTACCCGCCGCAGGGGCAGGTCACCAACCTCAACACGATCTCCGAGGAGATCGTGTACTTCCGGCCCGGCACCTACTACATGACCTCCAAGTACCACGCGCTGCTGCCCAAGCAGGTCAAATGGGTCTACCTCGCGCCGGGCGCGTACGTGAAGGGTGCCGTCCGCTTCCCCGACGACAGCCAGGGCCTGTACAAGGTGACCGGCTACGGGGTGCTGTCCGGTGAGCAGTACGTCTACGAGGCGGACACCAACAACAACTACGACCACCTCTCGGGCGCGTCGAACTGCCACTCCTCCTGCGTGAAGATGCTGCAGTTCGCCTCCGCCCAGGGCCGTCAGCAGCACCTCGACCTGCAGGGCGTGACGATCAACGAGCCGCCGTACCACTCGTTCGTGGTCTACGGCGACGAGGACACCTTCAGCATGCGCGTGGACAACTACAAGCAGGTCGGCTCCTGGTACTGGCAGACCGACGGCATCGAGCTGTACCGCGGCAGCACCATGAAGAACACGTTCTTCCACGCCAACGACGATGTGCTGAAGCTGTACCACAGCAACGTCGACATCGATAACACCGTGATCTGGAAGAACGAGAACGGGCCGGTCATCCAGTGGGGCTGGACCCCCCGCACCATCGACAACGTCCGCGTGAACAACACCCACGTCATCCACAACCGGATGTACTGGAAGGACGTCAAGTACAACACCTGCATCCTCAACTCCTCCTCGCACTGGGAGGACATGGGCTCGACCACCAAGGCCGACCCCGGCACGTGGGTGAAGAACATGACCTTCGAGAACATCACCGTCGAGGGCATGACCAACTGCGCCATCCGGGTCTTCGCCCTGTCCAGCACCGAGAACATCCACGTCAAGAACCTCAGGATCGACGCCTGGAGCCAGCTCGACCCCTCATCCCAGATCAGCCTGCTCAAGCGGTACACCAACTCCGCCGGGCAGAAGGTGACCCTCGGCAACGAGACGCGTGACAGCCGCGGGCTGAAGCTGGAGAACTACACCGTCGGCGGCACCGTCATCGACAAGTCCGGCACCAACTGGGCCGCCGACAAGCTCGGCCGTCTCGGCTTCGACGCCGAGACCTGGGACAACTGGAACGCCTGGGGACCCGGCGGCAGCACCGACCCCGGACCCGGCCCCGTCACCGGCGGCAAGATCGTCAACGGCGCGACCTCCAAGTGTGTCGACCGTGCCGCCGGCGGTACGGCCAACGGCACCCGCATCCAGCAGTGGGCCTGCGCCGGCGTGCCCTCCATGACCTGGAGCCTCGACGGGCAGCAGCTGAAGTCCGGCGGCAAGTGCCTGGACGTCGAGGGCGGCGCGACCGCCAACGGCACCAAGGCCCACCTGTGGGACTGCGGCACCTGGGACAGCCAGAAGTGGGCCTTCCAGACCGACGGCACGCTCAAGAACCTCAAGTCCGGCCGCTGCCTGGACATCGAAGGTCAGAGCACGGCCGACGGCGCCCGCCTGCACCTGTGGGACTGCGGCGGCTGGGCCAGCCAGAAGTGGACCCTGACCAGCTGAACGTGAGCGGTGGCCGCCGGCGCACCCGCACCACCGACGGCCACCCCCGCCGGCCCCGCTCCGGCGGCCCCCCTTGAAGGGAGCACCATCGTGCAGATCCCCGCACGTCAGGAAGCCGCTGTCCTCGCACTGTTCCGCGCCGTGAGCGGTCTGCTGTTCGCCTGCCACGGGGCCGCGACCCTGTTCGACGTCCTCGGTGGACCGCAGGGCGGCTCCGTCCCCGGCGCCGGGCAGTGGCCGGGGTGGTGGGCGGCGGTCATCCAGCTCGCCGGCGGCACCCTGGTGCTTTTGGGCGTGCTCACCCGGCCGGCCGCCCTGCTGTGCTCGGGCTCCATGGCCTACGCCTACTTCGTCCACCACCAGAGCGACGGCCTGTGGCCGCTGGAGAACGGCGGGGAGAAGGCGGCCCTGTTCTGCTGGGCCTTCCTGCTCATCGCCGCCCTGGGCCCCGGCAGGTGGACGGTGACGACGCCGCTCGCCCACCGCGCGAGCGGACCACCCACCCCGCACAGGGAGGTCGCCCCCACCCACGAGACCTGACCAAAAGCTGTCATGTGCACGTAATCACGGGCGGGAACCGGCCTGTGATCCCCCGAACAACCGGAGGAACAGCACCATGAACCGCACCCCCGCAGCACCCGCACGCCGCACCGCGCTCGGCGCCGGCGTCCTGGCCACCAGCCTGCTGTGCCTGCTCCCGATGGCACCCACGGCTTCCGCACACGGCACGGTGATCGCGCCGCAGACCCGCAACTACGGCTGCCTGCAGCGCTGGGGCTACAACGAGCCCAACGAGGCGCAGGACCCCATGTGCTACCGCACCTACCACGAGAACCCCAACGCCATCGCCGCATGGAAGGCCGTCTACGCCAACAACACCGGCGACAACTACAAGCAGGTCATCCCCGACGGCCGGATCTGCAGTGCCGGCGGGCAGGGCGAGACCAACTACGCACCCCTCGACCGCCCCGGACCGTGGATCACCTCCGGCATCGGCGCCGACTTCACCGTCGACCTCTACGACGAGGCGCGGCACGGAGCCGACTGGCTGGAGGTCTACGTCACCAAGCAGGGCTTCAACCCCGAGTACCAGCTCATCGGCTGGAACGACCTGGAGCTGGTGAAGAGGACCGGCCGCTACCCCTACCAGGCGCACTACGTCACCGACGTCAGCACCTCCGGCTACAGCGGACGGCACGTCGTGGTCACCGTCTGGAAGGCCTCGCACATGGACCAGAAGTACTTCCTGTGCAGCGACGTCACCTTCAACTGACACCGGCCGAACACGGCTGAAGCGGCACGACAGCACACCGGCCCCGCGAGGCACGCCTCGCGGGGCTCTTCGCCCACTCCCCCGCACCTCCTGATCCTCCCGGCGGCCTGGCGCCGGGTCCGCCGCCCCACGGAGGCCTCATGCAGCACCCGAACTCCCGCGCCGCCCTCCCCGGCCGCCCACGCCACCTGCCCCGCCTGCTGCGCGAGCGGCCACCTTGGACCGGGCGTGTCCCCTCAGCTCTGCGGGCCCGGGCGGGCCGCGCGGCCGCCTCCTACCGGACGCGCAGCATCACGGTGCTGCGCGTCAGTGTCGGAGCCGTCTTCTGCTGGTTCGGGACGCTGAAACTCTTCCCGTCCGCGAGCCCCGCCGAGGAGATCGCGGCCGCCGCCATGACGAAGATGACCGGTGGCCTGCCGCCCGCACAGGTGTCCCTGCCGCTGCTGGGCTGCGCCGAGACACTGATCGGCCTCGCCCTGGTCACCGGGCTGGCGCTGCGGACCGCGTTAGCCCTGTTCTTCGTCCACATGAGCGGCGTCTTCGCCTCCCTCGTGCTGCTGCCCGGCACGATGTGGCACCACGGCGTGCCCACCCTCGAGGGCCAGTACGTGCTCAAGAACCTGGTCCTGGTGGCGGCCTGCCTTGCCGTCGCCGCCGACGAGTACACCGCCGACCCGCCTCCCGGTTCCGCAGCACAGCGACACGGCTGACCATCCGCCCCGGCCCGGGCCACGCACAATCTTCCAGGAGACCCCCTGTGGGCAGCACCATCACCCTGCACCAACTCAGCAAGACACACGCAGGCGGCCACCGGGCCGTCCAGGACATCTCCCTGCACCTTCAGGCCGGCGAGTTCCTCGTCCTCCTCGGCCTGTCCGGCTGCGGAAAATCCACCATGCTACGCATGATCGCCGGACTCGAGACCGCCACCAGCGGCGAACTCCTCCTGGACAACCAGCCCGCAGGCGACCTGCCGCCCAGCGAACGCGACGTGGCCATGATCTTCCAGAACTTCGCGCTCTACCCCCACATGAGCGCCGCCGAGAACATCGCCTTCCCCCTCGCCTCCCTCGGCGACGACGAACACACCGTCGCCGACCGGCTCGGCATCCGCTCCCTGCTCACCCGCACCCCCGCCCCCGACCTCCGCTACGAACAACTGCGGGCCGTGTACGAGAAGGCCGCCGCAATCGTCGGACACGAGCCAACGGACTGGAACACGCCCTCTGACGGCATCAGTCGGGAACCGTCTACGACCACCGCCGCGACTTCGCGGCGGCGGACTCCGACGGGTACGGGCTGGCCGACCTGGCGGTGCGGACGTATCCCGGCGGGACGAAGGACACGGTCGCGGTGTACGCGTGCGTCGAGGGCGGAGTGATCGCGAGCACGCCGGACCGTGACCTTCCCGACGGCCGGCTTCCTGGCGGAATGAGCCTCAGCGGGAGACTTCGGAAACTCCTCGAACTCCCGTACAACCCTTCACCGTTGCTGTGTGTCTCTTGATCGCAGATCTTCAGGAGGCAAACGCATGAACAAGTACCTGCGCACCACCCTCGCGACCGCGACCGCCGCCGCGCTGACGGGCGGCCTGCTCACCCTCGCGGCGACGCCGGCCACAGCCGCCGACTCCATGCACGTCCCGCAGGCCGACTTCAACGGCGACGGCGTCGGCGACGTCGGCTTCTCGGCCTGGGGCGCGTACGTGAGCGGCAGGGCGCGCGCCGGCCAGTTCGTCGTGCTGTACGGCACCACCAGCGGCATCTCCTCCGCCAAGCGGTCCGTGATCAGCCAGAACTCCACCGGCACCCCGGACGCCGCCGAGGCCGGCGACGCCTTCGGCGCCGAGCACGCGTACGCCGACTTCAACAACGACGGCTACGACGACGTGGCCGTCTCCGCCCCGTGGGAGGACGTCAGCGGGGATGCGGACAGCGGCACCGTGACCGTGCTGTGGGGCTCCCGCTCCGGCATCACCGGCCGGGGCGTCCTGGTCCCCAACCCGGCCCCGTCCGCGGGCGACCTGTGGGGCAAGAACCTCACCGCCGGTGACTTCGACGGCGACGGCAAGGCGGACCTCGCCGTCGGCAACACCTCCAACGTGGTCCAGGTCTACCGGGGCGGCATCACCGCCACCGGCACCGCGGGGCGCGGCCGCAGCAGCTTCAAGGCCCCGATCCAGTCCGGCGGCACAGCCCGCGGCCCGAAGAACCTCACCGCCGGCGACGTCAACGGCGACAAGCGCACCGACCTGATCGTCGACGGCTACGAGACGACGTCCGACTACGGCTGGAACCGCAACTTCTACGTCCCCGGCACCGCGAACGGACTCAACGTCTCGGCCGCCAAGTCGCTGCGCCCCGGCGTGATCACCGGGATCGGCGACATCAACGGCGACGGCTACGGCGACATCGTCAGCGGCTGGGAGTACGAGACACGCCTGTCGGACGGCACCCCGGTCCCGTACTCCGGCAAGGGCGGCAAGGTCTGGATCACCTACGGCACGGCCTCCGGCCCCGGCTCGGTCATCGGCATCACCCAGGACAGCACGGGCGTCCCGGACGCCGCCGAGACCGACGACTGGTTCGGATCCGACCTCGACCTCGGCGACGTCAACCACGACGGCTACCAGGACCTGGCCATCGCCTCGGCCGGCGAGAACGCCGGCGACGCCTCCGATACCGGCGCGGTCACCGTCCTCTACGGCTCCCGGTCCGGCCTGCGCACCACCGGCGCCCAGCTGTTCACCCAGAACACCACGGGTGTGCCCGGCGAGAACGAGGACAAGGACTACTTCGGCTACGACGTCAAACTCGACGACGTCACCGGCGACGGCCGCGCCGACCTGATCGTCGGCTCCGCCGAGAACGCGGGCGACGGCACGGTCACCTACCTCCGCTCCGGCGGCACCAAGATCGTCACCTCAGGCGCGCGCGTCGTCACCCCGAACGCCGCCGGGCTGTCACTCGCCGGGATGCCGATGTTCGGCGCCAACATGGCCGACTGAGCGGCCAGTCGGACCAGCCAGAACGGCCCGCGGCCGTCCGGGCCGCCGCAGGAAAGGTGACATGAGGCCGGAGCGCCGGCACAGCGCTCCGGCCAGTCAGATCAACTGCCGCCCTGCAAGCGGCACACGGAGCCTTTTCCAACCTGACTGCGGTGCTGGGTTGTTGGCGGTCTTGGGCTGTACGGAACGACGAAGCTCCTGGTAGACGGGTTCTCGACCAAGATCACCCGTGTCCGCCAGGAGCTTCGTGTGCTTGTCTACCCGTCATCGATCGATCTGTCCAGCCGCACGCTGGGGCGCCTGTCCAGGCAACTGGCTTCTCATCAGCGGGAGATCGGCACGCGGTGGCGGCGTCTGCCCGTCAGCCGTCAGGCCCTGCTCGCCTTGGCTCACCTGCGGTGCGGTGACACTTACGCCCAGCTCGCTGCCGGTTCGGTATCGGCATCGCGACCGTCTACCGCTACATACGCGAGGCCATCGAGGTAATGGCCGCCCTGGCGCCGACCCTGGCTGAGGTGATGACGACGGCCCCGGCGAAGGCATACGTGATCCCTGACGGCACGCTGCTGCCGATCGACCGGATCGCCGCCGACACCCCGTACTACTGCGGCAAGCACAAGCGGCACGGCATGAACGTCCAAGTCCTCACCGATCCGTTCGGCCGCCTGCTGTGGGCATCCCCTGCCCTGCCCGGAGCCACCACGATCTGACCGCCGCTCGCAGCCACGGGATCATCGACGCCCTCGCCGCCGCTGGGCTGAAATGCTGGGCGGACAAGGCATACCAAGGTGCCGGCCGCCTCGTCCGCGTGCCCTTCAGGGGCCGCCGGCTCAAGCGATGGCAGCGACGGCACAACAGCAGCCACGCCAAGATCCGGTGCGTCGGTGAGCAGGCCATGGCCGTCCTGAAGGGCTGGCGCCTGCTGCGGAGGCTCCGCTGCAGCACGAACCGGATCACCGACAACGTGAAGGCCGTCGTCGTCCTTCACCACACCTCAACGTGAGGTTGGAAAAGGCTCAAGGCCCGTGGTCGGTGATCTCGCCCTCAAGAGCGGATTCCAGCAGCCGCCGGGTCAGCTGCTGCAGCAGCTCGCCCTCACCGGTCAGCTGCAGGCCCTCGGCCTGGGCGCGGCCCACCAGCTCGTCGATCAGCTGGTCATCCGCGGCCTTCGCCGACACGACCGCTGCCGAATCGGCAGCGGTCGTGCCCCCAAACGTTCTCACTGGTCATCGATGCATCTTCCATGATCGGGAGTAACACCGAACGTCTTACGGTCCCCCACCCGGACCACACCGGTCCAGGCCCACGACATCAAACGCGCCCGCGGATCTCCTCCGCGTCGCTGTCCTCGACGAAATGACGCCCGTCGACCGCCAGCTCGTCGACGTCGCCAGGGCCGTCCCACAGATACGCATACCGCGGGTGCCGATCCAGGCGACCGCCCCGGCAATGAAGTCATTCCTCATCTGCAGACGCTGCTTCCTGCGGAGCGACGCCGGCGACCGCCCGCGGTCCTTCACCGACCGCGCCGGCGCACCGGACCGTACGCCGCTACCTGGCTCCTCGCCCGCCATGATCGGGCGCCCGGACCCTTCGCCAAACCGCCCTGATCCAGGGCCACCAGATCGCAGCCGCCGGACAGATCGCCCAGGCCATCGAGATGACCAGGCGCACCCAGGACCTCGAGCAGCCGTTCCCTCACTGCCAACCGCGGCGCGCTCCCCCTGAGGGCGGGGACGAGCAGCCTCCAACTATTTCCTCGCCGGGCTCCGGCAGGCGCCTGCGGCTGGACCATACGCGACCAGTGGCTGCACCCCATGGACACCGGCGCTCTTTCTCAGGCCGTGATCCCGTGCCCGGACGATGACCCGGCCGCTCAACGCGAGATCTACCAGGCCACCATGCCCCGACACCGACGAGGAGCATCCCCGCGGCTGACCACCCCGCCGTCACCACGCACGGCTACTGCACCGACACAGCCCTCGAACCGGGCAGCCCATCGGATGACGGGTCCGGCTGAGGCCATCCGTTCGAGTCTCGCGAGCAGGAGCTGGCAGCGGCGACGGCACCATGCGGGCCGCCGAACCGCTGGTTGCGGTAGGAACCACGGGGGGCGCAGACGGCCGTGGTGGCCCCCCACGCGGCGGCTGAGAGCGCGAAGGCGTCCTTAGCAGTGTCGAAGTTACCGAAGACCAGCAGGATCGTGCCGGCGAGGAGAGCGACGATCCCGGCAATGGAAAGGGTTACCGCCGATGCCTTGCCGACGAAGGAGGCGGTGCGCCTCAAGAGGCCGATTTCGCGGCGGCGCTGGCGCCGGGCACGCTGGCGTAGGGCACGGACCTCACGCCGACGGCAGCGCAGGTCTTGCTCGGCCTGGGCGAGGAAGCCGTCGAATGAGGTGGCCAGGATCGGCAGCTGGCGAGCGGGCTGGCCTTGGTGGCTGCCGGGGTACGTAGTGGTCACGGATGTCCCTTCGGGAGGTCCTGCTCGCCGCCTTGGACTGCAGGTCTTGGAGACGACGAGCCCGGATGCGCTGGTCGCATGCCTCTCGGCCCCGGGGACAGGGCCCACCGGCAATAAATCTTGAAGGCCTTCGCGGCCCCCGGGTCACGCATCGCGGACGGCCAGTTCGGAGCGGCGGCGCTGTTCGGCAGCCAGGCGTTTGGCTTTGCGACGCACCCGTTCGCCGACGATGTCCGGCTCGGTGACGCCTGCGGCGGCTGCGGCCTCCTTCCAGGTTGTCCCGTCGGCCGCCGCGTATGCGAACACCACCTGTCGCTCGGCTGGGTCGAGCCCTCGGAGGAGCGTGTTGAGCCGCTCGTCCTCATAGATCCCGCCTGCCACCCGATTCAGCAGGTCGACATCGGCGGCGACCAAGTCGTACAGCGACAGTCCGCCCCCGAGGTCGGCATCCAGGGACAGCACCCGGCCCTGCCGCGTACGCCGTCGCCACACCGGCACCAACTGACGGTGTACAGCACGCGCTTCCGCACGCAGGACACCGAGCGCGCCCACGGGCAGCCGCCCATCTCGTTCCAGGGGATCAACCCAGCCACCGACAAGGGCGGTGGACACTGCCTCCCGCCACCGGTCGCTCACCGGCAATGCGAGGGACTTCACCGCGAGCACATCCATCACGTGCGGCTCAACGGGCTGGTGGCACGCGATCGTACGGATGTGTAGGGCGAGTTCCAGATCACGAAAGGGCAACTTGCGCTCTTTGAACTCGTGGAAGGTGCGCACAGCCGCTGCTGCGGCGCTGATTGACAGCTGGGGAATCCATTCGACCCCGTCATCGACCGACTTCAGAATCACAGCGTCCTTGCCGATGTCCATCAGGTTCGCAATGTCCGACATCGTCAGGTTCGCTCTGTCTGGCAAGGTTCGGCCATTCCCCCTCAGCGTCACGATGTGGTGATCACCCTCCGGGGCGGACTGCGCCTGCTCTGGGAAGATTTGGGTGAGGGTTCCGACAAGCTGCTCGGCATTCATCTGCGCTCCTTGACTGGGTGGCCTCCACTACCCGGTCCCGAGGAACAGACCAATCGACAAAGAAATTCTGACAGAGTTTTGGGCGTCAGCCATGCCCGTCCTCCTCGTCCAGGAAGGCCGCGGCCGGGTCGCGTACCGGGCGCAGACCGCCACCGGCAGGGACTGTGGCGCGGAAACTGTAGCGGCCCAGGCAGTTGAGGTCGACATGCTTCAGCGGGGACAGCCGCGGTACGTCCTCGTCCAAAACGTCGTGCCCGCGGTGGCCGGCGGGCAGACCCCCGCAGGACGGCAACGGCGACGTCAGGCAGCGGGTCGTCCATACGTCTGTGGCCGGGCACGCCGTCCCGGAAGACAGCCGCCACACCGGCCGCTGTCCTACGCGCCTGCGCAGAACACGTCGCCCGCTCCGCGCCGAACTGCCCGCGATCCTGCAGACGTCACGGGAGCGGGAACACTCCCGCCCTGCTGCGCTTCCTGACCACTGCTGCACCCGAAGATCGCTTGACGGCAATGACACGTCTGATCGCCAGCGAGACCGCGTGCCGAGCACAGCCCGGGGCCGAGCCCACCGCCTTCCGGTGGATCTTCTGCCGTGACGGCATCAATGTGCGGATCCGCATACCGGAACTTCGGAGTCCTCGTGCCGCAGCCTGCCCGACTGGTGAGAACGATCGCCGCTCCTCTGCCGTTCTCAAGAGCCGACGACGCCCCGCGCCTGGAAGGAACGCCCGCAACATGCCTGCTCGTACAGCGCGGGGACACAGAGCTGATCGTGCAAAGACTCCAGCCGCCGGCTGCGGCGCCGACCGTCCGCTTTCCGGCCCCCTGGCCGCACCGGTTCAGCCGACACGCCGTGTCGCCGGCCGGTGATCTGGCCGTCTTCACCGGACCGCACGCAATCCGGGCCGTGGACCGCGAAGGCATCACGCAGTGGGAGCTGCGGCATCGCTGCTGGGCAGGCTGCGCGGGACACGAGGACGTCACCGAATACGCAGACGATCACCGCCATCGTTTTGCGAGCAGCGGCTCGGCCGGTTTCTCCGCGGACGGGGCACTCGTGTGGGCCCACATCCGCGGCCCCCTGGCGCACGACCAGCCCGTCCTCGGCCGCTACACGGAAGAGTGGCTGGTCATCGATGCCGTGAACGGAACGGTGCTCGCACGTACCCGGACGCACACGGCCGCCGCGTGCTCCGACCACGTACCGCACCCCGACCCCGGCCAGATGGGCCTGAGCATCGGCGAAGGCCAGGACGGTACCCCGCTGCGATGGGGACGCTGGAACGGCCACGTCCTGACCGTTCACGACTTCGACGGCCAGGACCGCGTCCCGCTGGCCGTGAGCCCCAGCGGAAACCGCCTGCTGACCGTCACCCACGCCCAGGACACCCTTGCGCTCCATCGGACCGCCGACGGCACGGTGGAAGCCGAACTCGATGCGGCCGTGATCCCCCGGCATCCCGTGCGGGACACCGAGCAGTTCGAACCGCCCGAGGACGGCGAGACACTGGCGTTCTTCGATCACGAAGGGGGTTTCCTCGACGAGGACACCGCCGTCGTCGGGACCGTCGAGAGCGACGAGGGCTTCGGCTCAGGCCGGCACTGGCTCATCGACACGACCCCCATGCGGCTCACCGACCGGATCGTCTATCCCTTCGAGGTGTCCGGTCCGCCCACGCCCCTCGGCCACGGCAGCTGGTACACCGTGTCCGACACCGACAACGCCCTTCACCTGTGGACCCTGCAACAGCACCACCAGCCACCGCACATCGTCCAGCGCATACGACCCGAGGACCTCGGCGCACGCCGAGGTCCCCGCCGGATCTGGGCGAGCGGGCGGCGCGGTGAGCGCTAGGGTGCGCAGGAGAGCGAAGCCGCCGACGTCCTGGCGCTGCTGTGCGAACAGATCGGCGAGCCCCTCGAACACCGCCTCGCCGCCCGCCGCTACGCGAAGTCCGGTGACCGCCGCGCCCTGCACGGCACCGTCCTCTGACCGCCGCCGCCCGCAGAAGCCCGGCTCCTGCTGTGAGTCACACACCTTGTTTTGCCTGGTGGGCGGGGTGTGCTGTGAGGCTGTCAGGTGTGAGGCGAGGGCCTGCGGCGGGGATGTGTGACCTCTGACAGGCGATCTTGTTCGTTTGCCAAGTGATCTTGACGGCCAGTAGGTTTCTGCCACTTGATCTTGACCGGTGGGTCTCGTCTTGTGAGGGGAGACGGTGGCTGTTGCCGCGCTGGCGTACGGCGATGCCGTCTTGTCGGCCTTTGAGCTGGGGTTTATCGAGTCCGGGCAGCGGCGTCGGCTGCCGTTGGGTCAGGGTTGGAACCGTCGGTTCGAGGCGGCTGATCCGGTACGGGAGTTCCGGTGGGCCAAGGGCGGGGAGAGTTTCGCCGGTCTGTACTACTCGACCACGGTGGGCGCCCACGTGGGCTACGAGTCGTGGCTGGAGCGGGATCGGCTGATCCTGCTGGACCGCGATCCCGAGGTGGTCGGGATCGCGTCGCAGCCGTTCTGGCTGCACTGGCACGACGGAAAGCGGCAGCGCCGTCACGCGCCCGACTTCTTCGTGCGGCTGGGAGACGGCCGGGGCCGGGTCGTGGACGCGCGGGCGGGCGGGCGGATCGACCGGGCGGCCGCCGAGGCGTTCGAGGAGACCGAGCGGGCCTGCTGGGCGGTGGGCTGGGAGTTCGTCCGCGTCGGCGAGGTGGATCCGGTGCTAATGGCGAACGTGCGGTGGCTGTCGCGCTACCGCCGACGCCGCTGCGCGCGAGCGGACGTCGCCGAGCGGCTGCTGCGGGTGTTCGAGGAGCCGGTCCCGCTGAGGCCCGGGGCGGTGGGGGTCGGCGACCCGTTGCTGGTGCTGCCGGTCCTGTTCCACCTGCTGTGGTCCGGCGTGCTGAGTGCCGATCTTGAGGGCGGGCTGCTGTCATCCGACAGCCTCGTCGTGACGACGAGGGGAGAACGATGAGCGGGCTGCAGAGGCCGGTAGGAATCCAGGTCGGCGCATGGGTGCGCTTCGCCGGGCAAGTCCGCGCCGTCGTGGGCGTCACGGCCAGGACGGTAACCCTGACGGACACGGAGGCCGGCCAGCGCGTCATGGCGGTGGAGGATCTGACGGGCGAGGCGGACTTCGCCGTCATCAACATCCCGGTCCGGATGCCGCTTCCGGCCTCGAAGGCTGGAGACGTTCCCAGCCAAGGCGGTCGAGAAGGCCCTGTGGTGGGAGGGGCACATCCTCGAAGTGCTGCACGGGCGGCCTCCGGAAGCCGGCCCGGACACCGCGCCGCGGCCTGAGTACGGTCCGGACCGCTCGCTGACGGCCCGCCAGCAGGCCAAGGCCGCTGAGCTGACGGCGGCCGGCGACAAGGTGTCGGCCAGCGCGGTCGCCAACCTGCGGCGCCGCTACCAGGCCGAGGGCGTGCTCGGCCTGGTCGACCACCGCCAGGCCGCGAAGCGGCCCGCGTTCGGCTCGATGGACGAGCGGGTGGTGACGGCGATGCGTACGGCCATCAGCGAAGCCGTCGACGCCTCCACCAGGACGGGATCGTTCATCCTCTGGCGGACCGGGGAAATCCTGCGCGAGACCCCCGGGGCCCAGGATCTCGAGGTGCCTTCCGAACGCACCCTCTACCGGCTGCTGGCGAAGCTGACCGACGGCACCCACACCTTCAGCGCGGCGAGCTCCCGGCGTTCGCCCCGGGCGAGGTCATGCAGATCGACTCGACCCCGCTGGACGTGATGGTCCTGCTGGACGACGGCGTCCCGGGCCGGGTCGAGCTCACGGCAATGATCGACGTGGCCACGCGGACACTCACCGCGGCGGTGCTGCGGCCCACGACGAAGGCGGTCGACGCGAGCGTGCTGCTGGCCCGCACGGTCACCCCCGAGCTGATGCGGCCCGGCTGGGCGGACGTGCTGAAGATGTCGCGCTCGGTGCTGCCGCACCGCCGCCTGCTGAGCCGGGACGAGCGCCTGGAGCACGCCGCGGCCCGCCCGGTGATCGTTCCGGAGATGATCGTCTGCGACCACGGAAAGGCGTTCATCTCCCGGAACTTCAAGTCGTCCTGCCGGTTCCTGGAGATCGACTTCCAGCCCGCGCACAAGGGCTCCGGCTTCGAGAAGGGCCACATCGAGTCGATGCTGGGCTCGGTGGCGACGCTGTTCGTCCAGTTCCTGCCCGGTTACACCGGCCGCAGCGCGGACCACCGCAGCCGTCACCCGGAGCGCGAGCGGATCTGGTCGCTGCTGGAACTGCAGGAGCTCCTGGACGAGTGGATCGTCGGCGTCTGGCAGAACCGGCCGCACGACGGCCTGCGCGACCCCGCCCACCCGGGCCGGCTGTTCACGCCGAACCAGAAGTACGCGGCGCTGGTCGAGGCCTGCGGCTACGTCCCCGTCGCGCTCACCGGCGACGACTACGTCGAGCTGCTGCCCTCGGACTGGCGGGCGGTCAACGACTACGGGATCCGGGTCAAGAACCGCATCTACGACAGCCCCGGCCTGACCCCGCTGCGGCGCCAGGACTCCAGAATCCGCGCCAAGCGCGGGCTCTGGGAGGTCCACCGCGACCCCTACGACATCTCCCAGGTCTGGGTACGCGACCACCGCGCCGACGAGCGCCGGTGGATCCAGGCGACCTGGAAGCAGCTGCACCGGGCGCCGGTACCGTTCGGTGATCTGGCCTGGGACCACGTCAGCCACCAGATGCCCGGAGCCACCGAGGCGGAGATCGCCGACGCGGTCGCCTCCTTGCTCACCCGGGCCCACGCCGGCCCGGCGGGCGAACCGAAGCCCAAGGCGACCAGGCGCGACCGCCGGGTGGCCGCCGGGTGGCCGCCGGGTGGCCGCCCGGACCAAGGCGGCCGGGCCGGCGACCCCGCTGCCCGCGCAGACCGCTGACGAGCCCGCCCCCGCACCCGAGCCAGAGGCCGAGGAGAAGCTCGCCGACGTGATCCCGCTCGGCCTGTTCGACCCGCTCGAAGTTCCCTGGAGACGACGATGACGCTGCTCGACACCGACGATGCCGGGCAGCAGCTGACAACGAAGGACGGCTGGCGCCGGTTCGTGGCCGGCGGCCCGAAACCGCCCCACATACCGGCGCCGTCGCCGAAGTCGTACGCCAAGCTGCCCAGGGAAACCCGCTTGAAGCTGGACGACCTGCGCATCGACCATCACGCCCGCCTGATGGTCGTGGCCACCTCCACGGTCCGCCACACCGTCACCACGGGCCGCCTGGTCATGCTGAACCGGCACGCGATCAGTGCGCGCCGGGGTCTTATCGTCTCCGGCCCGGCCGGCACCGGGAAGACCATCGCGCTCACCCAGCTCGGCCTGGCCCACGAGCTCAGAGGTAGGCCGGCCGCAACTCCCGCACCCGTTCCCTCAAGACCGTCAGCCCACGCTCCCATCCGATCCGCTCGGCGATCACCGTGACCGGCATCGTCGGCGTCTGCTTCAACAGCTCCCGGATCACGGGCTCGACCGCGTCGACCGCCGAGCCCTTCGACGCCCGCCGATATTTCGGCGGCCGGTCCGAGGCCAGAGCCCGCAGCACCGTCCCCCGGGAAATCCCCAGCTCACGAGCCACCGCCCGCGCCGACAGGCCCTCACTCCGATGCAGCCGGCGAATCTCCGCCCAATCCTCCACGCGGATCACCCCGCTTCCTCCTGACTCCAGCACCGCTGAACCCAGGATGATCACGAGACCGCACACCGGCCCTCTTTTGATCCGCTGACAGTAGCCCTCATTTCAACCGTCGCCGACACCGAGCACGCCACCAAGGGCTTGGCGTGCCCGCGGCTGGCCGTCCGCGGGCGCGCCAGGGAGGAGAATGCACGTGAACAGGCTTTCCGACGGGACGATTCAGATCGTCTTCATCGTCATCCTGAGCGTGGGGGCCACCTGGGGCGCTTGTACGGTATGCCCCGAGGCATTTCTGGGGCACGTAGGCCACCTGCTGGTGTTCCGCGCATGACGTCAGGAGTTGTCGATCAGCTTCTGGACTTCAGGCGGAAGCTTTGAGCCGGTGTAGGCCGCGAAAAGTTTCGCTTCCTCGGGGGTGTCTCCGACGGCAATGGCAACGTTTGGTGAGAGGCCCTGTACGGCGTAGGCGGTCTGTGGCGGTTCTGGCTCCACGACCTCATCCTGGCCGCCGGTGTCGTCACAAGGGGGTTGGGTCGCCTTGCCAAGCTTGTCGCCGACAGCGAACTCGACGTTTGCAACGTCCTGATACGACCGGTCCTCGTATATGAACTGGTGCACGCAAGCGTTCGACGTTGCGCCGTTGCTGCTGTCAGTGGTACAGGCGGCAGCCGAGGCCATCAGAGCCGCCGCGAGCAGCATGCCCATAGCAGGCTTGGACGAGGTCATTGCTGTTCCCCTCAGTAGATGCTGCGAAGTCCAAGGACGTCTCCCTTGCCGAGCGTCCTTGCTTTTGTCGTGCACCGCTCGGCGTTTGTATAAATGGTGGGTGTGTCAATGAGCCTTTTCCAACCTCACGTTGAGGTGTGGTGAAGGACGACGACGGCCTTCACGATGTCGGTGATCCGGTTCGTGCTGCAGCGGAGCCTCCGCAGCAGGTGCCAGCCCTTCAGGACGGCCATGGCCTGCTCACCGACGCACCGGATCTTGGCGTGGCTGCTGTTGTGCCGTCGCTTCCATCGCTTGAGCCGGCGGCCCCTGAAGGGCACGCGGACGAGGCGGCCGGCACCTTGGTATGCCTTGTCCGCCCAGCATTTCAGCCCAGTGGCGGCGAGGGCGTCGATGATCCCGTGGCTGCGAGCGGCGGTCAGATCGTGGGTGACTCCGGGCAGGGCAGGGGATGCCCACAGCAGGCGGCCGAACGGATCGGTGAGGACTTGGACGTTCATGCCGTGCCGCTTGTGCTTGCCGGAGTAGTACGGGGTGTCACACTCTCAACAGCAGACCCCGCAAGACGCTCGGTTGGAAGACACCCGCCGAGGCGTTCAACGAGCAGCTACAGCTGCTTCAACAAGCTGGTGTTGCAACTACCGGTTGAATCCGGTCAGTACGGATCCCGGGCCTTCGCCGGCCTCTGCGACCAGCTCGGGGTCACCCGGTCGATGGGCGCGGTCGGCACCAGCGCTGACAACGCGGCCTGCGAAAGCTTCCACGCGTCCCTGAAACGCGAGACGCTCCAGGGCGCCCGCGACTACGGCGACGCCGGCACCTGCCGCAGGACTGTCTTCGCCTGGCTGACCCGCTACAACACCCGCCGTCGGCACTCCGCCAACGGCCACCTCAGCCCCAACGAATACGAACACCGACACCACACCGCTAAACTCACGCTCGCCGCGTGATCAATAACCGCGTGCCCACCTTCACGGGGGAAGGCCCCCTGCCCAGCAGTCATCCCGTCAGGCCGCGCCGGCTGCCGCAGCCAGGATCCGGGCCAGCTCGGCAGGCTTGGTAACCATGGGCCAATGACCGGAGTCAATATCGGCAAAGTCGACACGCTTGGCCCGGGCGAGCTCCGGGACGTCGCCGGCGTTGATCGATTCCCGAGCCTGCGCGGGCGTGAACTCCGGGCATACGACCACGACCGGGACGTCGAACCGCCGGTCGTCTGCCAGCCGCACCAAGCCCCTGGCCACGCCCTGGGGCACGGGGATCGCGGCAGCCGCCAGCTCTCCCCTGGCCCTGTCGTCGAGGTCGGCGGCGTCCGGCCCCTCGAACGGGCTCCAGCCCGGGAAGGGCATGACGCCGTCTCTCACCTCGAAGAAGTCGGCGTACAGCTGACCGTGGGAGGACGGGAAGCCGCCGATGAGGGCGACCTTGGCCAGCCGCCCCGGCCGCCGGTCGGCGGCCAGCCAGGCCAGCGAGCAGGCGGCGGAATGCCCCACCACCATGAGCTTGCCGGGCGCCGCGTCCACAGCGGCGAGCACCGCGTCCACTTGGTCGTCGAGCGTGGCGGCTGCGGAGCCGTCCCCCTGGCCCGGGAGGGTCAGCGGCACTGGGCGATGGCCGAGGGCCTCCAGCGCGGAGGCGACACGGCCCCACACGGATCCGTTCAGCCACAGGCCGCCGATGAGCAGGATGTCCATGGTCAGTTCTCCTTCTTCTGCTGCACGGATGTCACCGTAGGAGGAGATCCGGACAATCCACTGCCGGTTTGTCCGGCGACCGTCCAGGCGACGTTCGGTGGCGGCCAAGTCCGGGAACCAGCCCCGTTCGCCCTCGCCCCACGCAGCCGGGGATCCCGCGGCTCTTTGACCCTGGAGCCCGGTGGAGCGCACTAGCCTGCTCCCGTGCCGAACGATCTCAGCCCCACCGCGCGAGCACTGCGAGCCCTGGAGATAATCCAGGCCCGCCCCGGTACGACGGCCGGTGAACTTGCCGTACGGCTGGGCGTCACAGAGCGAGCCGCGCGCCGATACGTCGGGATACTGCGAGAGGCCGGCATCCCCGTGGCGTCGACCCGGGGACCGCATGGCGGATACCGGCTGGGGCGCGGGACGAGGCTGCCCCCTGTGCATTTCACGCAGGCCGAGGCCCTCGGCCTGGTGACGGCCGTACTCAGCGGCCAGCCGAGCGCGGCCGGTGCCGACGACCTGGTCAGCACCGCCCTGGGCAAGGTCGTCAAGGCGCTGCCGGAGAGCGTCGGCCAGCATGCGGCAATGCTGCGGGAGTACGCGGCGGCCGCACCAGACCCGTACTCGGCCCGCCCGGATCCGGCCATCACCAGCGAGCTCGTCGGTGCCGTCGCGGCCCGGCACCGCGTGTTGGTCACGTATCGCAGCGAGGCCGGCAACGAGTGGGAGGCGGAGGTGGACCCCTGGTCCCTCGTCGCCCGCTACGGGCGCTGGTACCTGCTGTGCCACTCCCATCGCGCGGACGCAATCCGCACCTACCGGGTCGACCGGGTCCGCGCGGTCCGGCGGACCGGGCACGGGTTCGAACCACCCGAAGGTCTCGACCCGGTGGCGGTGCTGGAGGAGAACCTGGGCCTGGGATGGGAGTTCTCCACCCGCGTGGTGTTCGACCTCCCTGTGACCGAGGTGGCCCCCTGGATCCGGCCGCCCATGGGACGGCTTGAAGCCTTCGGGGACGGATGCGTGCTGGTCGGCAGCACCCGCAACCCCGCCATGTACGCGCAGGAATGGCTGGCGAGGCTGCCGTTCGCCTTCCGCGTCGAGGGCGGTCAAGAGCTGCGTGCCGCGGTCGCGGCACTCGCGGCACGCTTCACCGCCGCCGTGGCCGACCAGCCCGAACAGGGCCCTCAACCGGACCCATCGATGCCAGCCCGGGATCATCCCGCCACGAGGCAAGCGTCCCCGTCGTCGCGGCCCTCAACGAGTGGCCGGGACCAACACATTCGATACGGGCCCTGGTAGCCGCGCAGCTCAGCGGGGCGAGGGAGCCGTTAGCGTCTTCCTCGGCCAGGTACACCCGCTCCAGACCACCCGCTGGGCCGACGACGCCGAAGGCGTGGTCGATCTGGTGGTGCTGCACTCAATCCTCATCACCGCCTCGGAGAGGCGCCCGTTCCACAGGAGGCAGTCATGAACGAACGTGACGTCCTGCTCAACGAGCTCGCGCAGGGGCTGCGCCCGATGTCAGAGGGCATCGAATGGTTCGACGGCCTCGGCCAGGAAGAGCAATCCGAGGTGCTGCTGTTCCTGGGCCATCACTGCGTCCAGGCAAGCGCTGCCTCCGAGGACGCGCAAGAGGCCATCCGCCGTGCCGGGCTACGCCCGACGCATACGCCGGCAGTGCTGATCTCACGAGGCCGGATCGACGAACAACTGGGAAGGATCGCTGGTCTCGTACCCATGGACGAACGCCGCAAAGCGTTCAGACTGCTGATCGCAGTTCTCACGATCGCCGACGCACGGCGCCGCGAGCGCTTCTGCTCCGATGGCTGCAGTCACTGGTGGCACAGACTGTCGGCGGTCTGAAGCCCAAGCCCCGCACACCTGAGACGCCATCCGCAGACGCGGCGGCTCGGGCCCGACCTCACCCACCACCGCGGACGGCAGATCACCCTGGAGGATGGACTGGGCGGATGACGTCCTGGCGATGGACGCCGCCGTCCTCGTCACCCTCCGCACAATCGGCGGCGGCCGCAACGCCCCGCAAGCTCCGCCTCTACCTGCCCGGCCGCGACGTTCCCGACCCGATGGGCCAGGACGAGAGCTTATGGCGGGGAAGGTGTTCTTCAGCGTGACCGTGTCGCTCGACGGCTTCATCGCGCCGAACCTGTGCCCGCCGAGCTCGTCTTCTCACCCGAAGGGCACAGCGACCCGAGGGTCCAGCGCTGGATGACGAAGTGGGCGCAGCTGCAGGCGTGGGCGTTCCCGCAGCGGTTCTCCCGGGAGAACCTCAAGCTCGGCGAGGGCTGCGAGGAAGGACTCGACAACGACATCGCACGGGCGACCTACGAGCGCACCGGCGCGAGCGTCATGGGCAAGCGCATGCTTGACGCGGGCGAGCCGGCATGGCCGCAGGAGGCGCCGTTCCACACCCCGGTGTTCGTCGTCACCCACACCCGGCGCGACCCGTGGGAGCGGCCCGGCGGCACCACCTTCCACTTCGTCAACGACGGCATCTCCAGCGCCCGCGACCGGGCCCGCGAGGCCGCCGGCGACCGCGACGTCCGCATCGCCGGCGGCGCCGACACGATCCAGCAGTACCTGGACAGCGGCCTGATCGACGAGTTCACGATCACCCTCGCGCCCGTACTGCTCGGCACGGCATCCGCCTGTTCGACCGCCTCGACCCGACCGCCTGGTCCTCCACCAGACCCGCACGGACACATCGTCCCGGGTGACCCACCTGAACTACACCGTCGCAAAGCGATAGCCAGCCGGCGCACTGCCCCGGTCAGCGCACCCGGCCCCGGTCGCGCCGCACGGGGCGCGACCCGGCGGCCTCGGCGGGCGCCTGAACTGACACCCTGTTCCAGCGCCCGCTCCGCGTCGTCCGGCGGGACGGTCGCGCCGGCACCGGCGTCGTCTGCGTCGGGCTCGGCCGTGTGAGGGTCGCCGCAGCGGGCGCAGGGCCTCGCCAGCGACCTGATGTGGCGGCCTGACAGGTGCCGCCGGCCTCACCGGTCATGAAAGGACACGTCAACCGGATCAAGATGCTCAGGCGCCAGAGGTCCGGCCGCGCCGGCTTCGGCCTCCTCCGAAGCGCGTTCTCCCGGCGTGATGAGCCCCCGGGAGAAATTGCTGGGCGGGCCGGACCGCCCGAGGCGAGAATGATGCGGTGTTGACCGTGAATGCCGTCCTGGAAACCCCAGACACCACTGCAGAACGACCGCTTCCACCACCGAGAAGTGGACGCGCTGCGCGGCTGGGTTCCCACCCTCGGAGCGGCCGCGCCCAGGCTGGTAGCCGCCAACGCGGCGCTGCGGGCCGTCGTACTGACCGCGGTGGGAGGCCGATCCCTGCACGGCAACACCGACCCGCCCGAGCGGCAGCGCCGGATCTTCCACCGCATCGGGCATCTCGCAGCGGCCATCCACCACGCCGCCCCACCCAGTCCGGCCCCCGGCACCCTGCCCCTGGAGAAGCTGGAGCGGCACCTGAGCGGAGCCCTGCCCCACCTCGCGCCCGGCGACGAGAAGTTCATCCGCGCCACCGCTGATGCAGCCGCCGGCCTGGCCCCCTTGGAGACGGTGCCCACGCGCGGCGACTTCCAGCTCCGCAATCTGCGCTGGGACGAGACCATCAGCCATCTGTACGTGATCGACTTCGAGCGGTCGGAGGAAGGCCCGGCGGTGCGGGACTTCGTCCGGCTGTCTGATGCGTGGCACGGCCGGCCCGACCTGTTCCAGGCCGTGATGGACGGCTACCGCCGCCCCTTCACCCCGGAGGAAGAGGCCCAGCTCACAGCCCTGTCCGTCCTCGATGCCGTCTCCGGCATCCCCTACGGCACAGCCCACGGAGCTCCCGAGCTGGTGGAGCGCGGCCTGCGTACGCTGGCCGGGCTCCGCGCCTCACAGCGCCCTTGATGACCGTCTCCGCCCACCATGAGGAGCAGCACGTTGACATACATCGCCCGCGATCAGTGGGAGCAGCACTTCGGCGACGGGAAGGGGTTCCGGCAGCTCGGTGAGCGCGAGCGGGAACTCCTCGCCGAACACACCCCGGCCCCCCATGGAGGCGGCCGGGCCCTGGAGGTGGGCTGCGGAACCGGTGGGCTGGCCGTCCACCTGGCCCGTGTCGGCTACACCGTGGATGCCTGCGACTTCGCCGGCAGCGCGATCGCCCGGGCCCGCGAGGAGCACGCCGATGTCGCAGGTGTGCGGTGGATGACGCTGGACATCGAGCGCGACGACCCGGCCCCGCTGCACGCAGAGGGGTACGACCTGGTCGTGATGCGGCTGATGTACCCCTTCCTGAGGGAACGCGACCGCGTCGTGCACGGGCTGGGCGAGCGACTGCGGGACGGCGGTGCGCTCGTCGTCATCACGCCGGTGGCGGAGACCACGCCGCAGGAGCGGCGCGGTATCGCCCTGGACGAGGACGAGATCGGCCTGCTCTGCGCGGGCTGGGAGACGGTGCAGCGGCTGGACGCGGACGGCTTGGCGTTCCTGGTCCTGCGCGGCCCCTCCACACCGACACCCGGGCCGTCGAGAAGAAGCCGACCACCGGCCACGCCCTGACCGGCGCCCTCGCCGTCGTCACAGACGAGGCCGGCCGGGTCCTGCTCGGCCGGTCGACGCGCGGCATGCTGGAGCTGCCCGGCGGCAAGACCACCGGCCCGGAGGACTTCGCCGCCGCCGCGGTGCGCGAACTCGCCGAGAAGACCGACCTGGTCGCCGATCCCACGGATGCGCGCGTGGTGACGATGCTGCTCGACGACAGCCACGGCACCCCGCGGAGACAGGGGGCCTGGGCGAAGCTGTACGCGGGCTGCGGCACGAGGTCACCACCGGCGTGACCATGGGGGCGAACGCCTACTTCGGCTCCCTGCAGCTGTACGCGGCCACCACCCTGCCCGGCTTCTGCCGACTGGCCGCACACCAGGATCCGGACAAGGCCGTGACCGCCATCGCGGAGGGCCGCGACGCACCCGCGATCGTCGGCGACGCCTCCCTCGCCTACCTGATCCACGTCCAGACCAAGGACGGCGACCGCCCGCAGGACAAGGAATCGGAGTGGGTCGTCCACGCCTTCGGCGAGCAGGGCCACGAACTCGCCGAGCAGCTGGCAGCTACGGTCCTGGCCTGGGACCGCCACGTGCGTGCCGACGACAACGACCAGCACGCCGACCCCGTACTGACCGTCCACCCGGCCGACACGCCCGACGCTCTGCTGCCCGCCGGCGACATCGTGGACAAGGACCACTGCCGTCTGGTGTTCCGCTGGCCGGGCCGTGACGTGCCGCTGCCCCGGCCCGTTGAGCACCCCGGGGCCGAGATCGTGACAGAGGGGGTGTGCCGGTGGAACCTGCGGTACACCAGGCGGTGTTCGCCGCGCCGGCGGAGCACGACGACAGGCACCGGATGCGGCGCGCACACAGCGGCAGCCCGGCAGTTCGAGGTGTCCGCATCGGGCCCGGAGGTGTGGGGGTGGCAGGGCCGCACCCTGGGGCGCCGGGCCGGGGACTGCTGGCTGCGGGTCGTCTCCGCCGCGGTGGACAAGGCCGGCGGACGGCTGTGGGAGGGCAGGGCGACCGCAGACACCGCCGTGCCCCGATCGGTATCGCGCCCGCGGCTTCGCGGCGTCCTCGACTGGGCCTCAGCGGGCGTCGCCTACCGGGCCGAGCTCACCGAGTACGTGCCGGTCCATCCGGTCACCCGCGGCACCTCGGCCCTTGCCCGAGACATCGCGCTCCCGGACGCCTGGTGGTCCGAGCTGAAGTCCGCGCTCGCCACGCTCGCGACGGTGCCCACCGACCGGGAATCCGTACGCCAGGGCTGGGTCGACCGGAACTTCCGCCGCTTCCTCGGCATCGACCCCGTGCAGATCACCGAGACCACGACCGGGCATGCCGACCTGCACTGGGCGAACCTCACCCGCGAGCCCCTAGCCCTGTTGGACTGGGAGAACTGGGGGCGCCTGCCTGTCGGCTACGACCTGGGCCTTTTTCACGCGTACTCGCTCGCCACACCGGCGACCGCCGCCCGCATCCGACGCGAGTTCGCCCACGTCCTGGACACGGACGCCTGCCGTACCGGCGAACTCGTCGCCCTCGCCCAGCTCCCCCAAGCCTGCACCCGTGGCGTCCACCCCACCCCCACCCCGCTCATCGCGCGCCGGGCCGAAGAGCTCACCCACACCCCCGTCCCCTCCCACTGACCGGCCCGCCCCTGCCCGGAGGCACCCCTGTGACACAACCGAGCATGTCCTCCCTCCTGGGAGTCTTCGCACACCCGGACGACGAATCCCTCCTCGACGGCGGCGTCCTCGCACAGCACGCCGCCGCGGGTGCCCGCACCGCGGTCGCCACCGCCACCTGGACCGCCGACACCCACCGCATCCCCGAACTCGCCGACGCCCTGACCGCCTTGGGTGCCGGGGCCCCGCGGCTGCTCGGCTACGCCGATGCCCGCAACCCCGCCTCGGCACCCGACGGCGCCGCGCGCCTCGTCGACGCCCCCTCGACGAGGCCGTCGGCCGCCTGGTCGCACACATCCGCGAGTTCAGGCCCGACATCGTGATCGGCCACGACGCCCTGGGACAGCTCACCGGCCACCCGGACCACCGGCGCGCCCACCAGATCACCCTCCTCGCCGCCGAAGCCGCCGGCCTGCCGCACCTGTACCCCGACGCCGGAGAGCCCTGGCAGCCGACCGCCCTGTACGCCGCCACGCACCCGGAATCCGGTGTGCTGCTGCTCGGCCCGCTGCTGCAGAACGTCGGGAAGACGGTCCTCGCGGCGCCGGACGCGTACGTGACCACGACCGTTGACGTCTCACCGTGGACCGCGGTGAAGTGGGCCGCGATCCTCGCGCACCGCAGCGAGGGTCGCCCGCCCCCGGCCCCTGCCGGGCCTGCTCGCCCGCCTGCCCGAAGCCGAACGCGCCGAGATCATCGGCACCGAGTTCTTCACCCGGTTTATCCCTGGGCCCGCACCGGGTGCTCCTCACCGCCTCTTCGCCGCGCCCGCGGCTGCCGCCCGCACCTTGCCCGCCTGAGCGGGACCACCGCACGATCGGAGCCCGAGATGACCGCCACACCCTCCCCTGACCCAGCGTCGAGCACGTTGATGACCGACCAGGAGTACGGGGCCTTGCGCGCCTCGGCCGCGCTGCTTGCGCGTCCTCGTCCCCGAACCGGCCGGAAAGGAAACCGGTGACCCCACTCTGCCCGAGGAAGCACCCATTTCACCGTGGAAGAGCGACCGGTTCGCCAACCGCATCAGGGCCAGACACGCCTCCGGAGCGTGCCCCAGGAATTGATCCACGTCGCCTGGGATGCAGGCGGGTCAACTCCCCTCCCCAGAGCTTCACCTGGGGTCCGTGGACCGGGTCGACCGCGACGCAGAACAACCGGCCGTCAGCGAAGTGAAACTCCGCCGCCGCCATGTCCCCGCCCTTCCCTGCCTGCGTGCACGCAGAGTCGCCCCGGCTCTCTGGTACTCAGCACCACTCTGACACAACACCAACTTCAAGATCATGCACGGAACTGTGGACAGAGCCGTGAAATCGATCGGCCGGTGATGCTCTCCCACGCGAGTGCGGCGACCGTTGCGATACCGAACGGATGAATCCACCGAGGCCCGGGCGGCAGTACGCAGTCACGCGCGCGAGCGGCGGGCAAGGTGGTCAGCGACCGTGTCGCCGTACCACTGGAGGACCGCATGCTCGGCACCGCCTTCCGTACCGGATCTCCCAACTGGCTCGACCTCGGCAGCCCCGACACCGCCGCGGCCGCCGCCTTCTACGGGACAGTCTTCGGCTGGGAGTTCGTCTCCGCCGGACCCGAGGCCGGCGGGTACGGCTACTTCCGGCTCGGCGGGAAGACCCTCGCCGCGCTCGGTCCGCTCACCGAGGAAGGCGCGCACTCCGCGTGGATGGTGCACTTCCAGAGCCCCGACATGCAGGCGACCACCGAAGCCGTGCGCGCCGGGGGCGGGACCGTGCGGATGGAGCCCATGGACGTCATGGGCGAGGGCTGGCTCGCGCAGTTCACCGACCCGCAGGGCGCCCAGTTCGCCTCCTGGCAGCCGGGCAGGACCCGCGGGCTGGAGCAGGCCTCCGCGGAGAACTCCCTGGTGTGGGTGGAGCTCCACGTACCCGACCCGGCCGCCGCTATCGGCTTCTACGCCGGCGTGTTCGGCTGGCGGTACGCCGAGATGGAGACGCCGGGGATGACGTACCGGGTGCTGAGCATCGGCGAAGGCAACCAGGAGGAGGGCTCCTTCGGCGGAGTGGCGCCGCAGAGCGACGGTGCGGACGGCGGGTCATCGACGGCGCCTCGCTGGGTGCCGTACTTCCACGTGACAGACGTCGACGCCACCGTCTCGGCGGTCGAGGGCAACGGCGGCGCAGTGGTGATGCCAGCCGCCGACGTCCCCGAAGTCGGCCGGATCGCCTGGGCCTCCGACCCAGCCGGGGCAGTCTTCGCGCTGCTCAAGCCGGACCCTCGAATGTAACAGCATCGGCGAACGGTCCGGCCAGCGGGCACGCGCCCAACTGGCCGGCCCTGCACGTCAGCACCACCCCGGGAGTCCACCACCACCCCTTCCTTCCGGCGGGGCGCCTGCATCGGGCGCCGCTTGACTGCCCGGAGGGCTGCATCGATCACGTGTGGCGGCGCCCCAGGCGCTCTGTCGGCATGCGGGGCGACGGGTGTGTACTGGGGGCTTGCCGCATCGGGGGGAAGCATGCCGCGAACGCCAGATCCGGGAACTCCTGAGTCAACGCACGAGGAGGATCCCTGACTGGACAGTCGCGAAGTCGCCGGGCTGTGGCCGGTGCGTGACGAGTGCTGCCGGGCGCCGCTGGTCGTGCAGATGTCCGCGTCCGCCGGTTCGGCAGCGAGAGCCGGGGCACGTACGGGGCGGCGCCTACCCACTACTCCTACCACCCGGGGATGAGCGGCGGGCCGCGACGTCTATCGCCGAAGGCCGCGTCGACATCCCTCGGTCTGACGCACATCCCGTCGGTCTGACGCACCGACACTCCCGACGGTCGGCGGGCGGAGTATCGCCGTCCGGCGTGATTCCGTAGATCACTCCGCCGCCGCCGAAGACGGTGCTGTGGATGTTCCACCCTCCGCTGACACTTCTTCCGCCTACTCCGACTGTCCAACGGTTTGTACCGTCTGTTCAGCCTTCATGGCGGTACCACTGGAGATCGCCGTCCGGTGAAATGCCGTAGATGGCGAGCGTAGGGTTGTCTGCCCTGGCTCCTCTGTTTTCGACGGTGTGATGTGGCCCCACCGGACCGGATTCGTCTGGCCCCACTTTCGAGCCGCGTGGGTGAGGAGTCAGGACGGTGCCGCAAGAGAACGGCTTGAAGTGGCCCCCCCTCGATCGGGTGACGTTTCGCGAGTGTCTTGGGACGGAGGTAGCGAGGTGCGGACGGCTGTCCGCGGCGGCCGGTGGCGTGTGGTCCACGGCGCTTGCCCGGCTGCTTCCCCTGACAGGAACGCGGACGGGCGGCCGCCTTGTTGAGGCACTGCGACCGCAGTAGTTCACGTGCAGACGACGCGCTGGGCCAGGTGCAGAAGGCCGTGTGTCCGGCGTCTCAGCTGTTTCGCGTCAGGGTGTGGAGGTCGCAACTGTCGGGGTCGCCGACGTATTCGTAGAGGTGTGGATTCTCTCGACTGCCGCCAACGTAGAGTCCACTTCCGTAGTAACCACCGTTGACATTGCTGTCCCAGTAGCCGCTGATCTTGTGGAAGCTGAAGGAGACGGGCCAGTCGGTGGCGTGGGCGGGAGTCAGCTCCCAGGTTCCGCTTCCGGTTCTGTCCCGAGGGTCGCCGACGGCTTCTTCAAGACTTTCGGGCCATCCGACCGTTGTGAAAGTCCCGTCGTTGCGGAGAGCCAACCTTGCGGCAAAGTCTTCATAGGTGCCGACCAGGTCCTGCGTGTTCAGTCCCTCGGGCCTTTGGTCCGCTCCCGGGCATGGGGAGTATCGGCTGGAGCATCCGGTCGTACTCACCGATGCTGCCAGAACCAGCGTGCATGCGAGGCCGAACAGCCTGCGGTTCATATGGACCCCCACCCATGAGACTCAACTCGTTCAGTGTCCCAGTTCAGGCATGCGGGGCTTGAGCGGGGTGTCGCTCGTTGTGGGCATCCATGGGTGGTGAGAGCGAGGGGCGCGCATCGCTCTCACCACGGGACCGCTCTCATGGTCAGGCGGCGGCCGCTTTGCGTTTGGCGGTGGTGCTGGCGAGGCGGAAGGACTGGTTTCCGGTCTCGATGATGTGGGCCTCGAAGGTGAGCCGGTCGACGATGGCCTGGCAGAGCCGCTTGTCGGTGAAGGTCTGGTCCCATTCGGTGAACGGCCTGCTCGAGGCGATCGCGATCGCATGCCGTTCCTCGCATTCGGTGAAGATCTGGAACAGCAGTTCTTCGCCACGGTCATGAACGGCAGCAACACCGAATTGTGGGCGTTCACCGGGTACCACGGCGCCTCCATCGACCAAGCGACCCGGCTGAGCCCCTCCGGCTGGCACTGCTGCGACATCGTCACCGTGCAGGACGTCAGCGGTGACGGCGTGACCGACCTCGTCTTCCGGGGCGACACCACAGGGCAGCTCAAATTGCGCAAGGGCATCGCCGAGAACGGGGGTGTCAGACTCAGCTCGCTTGCCAGCAGCGCCGGCTCAACGGACGGAGTGGACAGCGTGTACGGTTCCTCGGGCTGGACCGCCGCCAGCATCCCGATACTGATCGGGACACCCGACGCCAACGGCGACGCCATCCCCGACATCTGGACCGTAAGGGCCGACGGATCGGTCCGCTTTTACACCGGCAGCCGGACTGCTCTCGCCGGGGCAGGAACAGAGATCGTCCCGTCCAACAGCTACTGGGCGAAACGCACATCCATCGGCTGATCAAGCACGTGGGTCCTCCCCTCGCTGGGAGGACCCACTTCAGCGCAGGATCGCGGAGCCCAGTACACCTCTCGTGAATGCGCCGCTGTCTGCGCCGAGTTGGGAGTGCGACAGTCCATGCGCGCGGTAAAGCGGGCCGTCTCGCCGTGCGTCACCAGCCAGGTCTGCAGGACGTGGGTGTGCCACCGCGCGGCGGTCGTCCTCGGATCGGTGACCGTGCCGGGATCCTCGGCGCCGAACGCCCGCCGCAAGCGCAGCGAGAGCAGCGAGAGCAGCGATTCGATCCACTCGTACGCTGCTGCCGCCGCCTGGCTCGCCCTGTACGGCACGCCACTCGTGCCGCTTGAGACGAGGGCCGAGGCAGCGCCGACATCGCCGACATCGCGGGGATCGCGGGGATCGCGGGGATCGCGGGGATCGCGGGGATCGCGGGGATCGCGGGGATCGCGGGGATCGCGGGGATCGCGGGGATCGCCAGCTCGGGTTCCCTCATGCATGGCGATGGCCGCGAGCAGTCCGCCGATGCCACTCGTCTCCGCCTGACCGAGGTCGTCGAACTGGGCCAGAGCGAGCCCGCCGCGCAGGGTGTGACGCAGAGCGGTCCGGTTATCGAGTTCGAGCAGCGTGGCGAAGACGTCGAGGGCAGCTTCCTGTCCTTGCTCGTGCAGGTCGAGGGTGGTGCCGAACGCGGCGAGCTCGTGGCCGCCGTAGAGGTCGGCGAAGTGGGACTGCGCGGCGCGCCGCCCCACCTCGCGCGCACTTCGGCCACCCCTTGCATGAGCCTCAGATAGATCGCGAAGCCTCGCGGTGTCCGCCGCGCGCCGAGGCCGTCCGCGCGGCGATAACGAAGTGGCGCAGCTGGACGGGAAGAGGGCATCCGTTCACCGCCCAACGACGAGATGACCTCGATGTGCTCGGCATGTGCTGGTGCCAGCGTGATGCGCCACTGCTACTCATTGGGCGATAGCCCGCCGAACGTGGTACTTCCAGTGTGAAAGGGACCGCACGACAGTCTCGGCCCCGATGGGGTTGGCGCTGTGCACGTAGACAGTGCCGATCTGGAACGGGTCTCCATGAAAGGCGGCCTCCTCCAGGAGGGCCACCACCGGCATGATGTTGTCGTCCCCGCCGAGGTCGTGGTCGAGCCAGAGCTCGTCAATGAAGATGTCCTGGTGCTCTTGGAGGAGTTGGACTCCCTCGCGGCTTGTGCGGGCGAGCCGTGTCGCTCGGGGCAGCGCCCTGAGGTCGTCAATGGCGAGGATGATCGGTGTTGGTTCAGGAGAGGGCTGCTGCACCCGACCATCATGCCCGGTGAACGGCAGGGGCAGGTGCCGGCAGAGGGAGGCGGTGTGCCAGTCCGCCGAGGCGGCCGGCGTTCATCCCCGCTTCCAGCAACGCTTTCGCCGGAGCCTCCTCATCGTGTCCGATCGATCTGCGGTCCGGGTGAAGACGAAGCGACGCGGGTTGCCGACGTCGGCGGCGGCACAACAGGAAGGGCGTCATGGACAAGGAAGCGCGGCCTTTCGCCGACATGGCACCCGACGGAAGCTAATGGATCACGGAATTCATCAGAATGATCACGAGGCCGATGAGCATATCGAGGCCCCCTGCCCGGCACGAGGACGGCCATCCCTGCCCAGCCGTGCGGGCGGCCCAGGCGCCCAAGCCGAACAAGGCGACGGTGTTGAACAGCAGGGCCGCGTCCACCGCAGTGGCCTCTGACCACCACCCGGCTACCGCGGCGAGCAGTACTCCCACTGTGGGCAGCACGGTGGCGACCAAGGGCCACTCGGCGAGCACCGACCGCAGTCTGCTCGTGGTGGCTTCCCCGTCGGCTGACGCACGTTGGGCGATGACGTGAGCGTATCCATGGGCGGCACTGGACGCCAGCGCGGTGATCAGTACCCACAGCGCGTCCGCACCGGGATCGGCCTCCTCCCCCGTCGCGTCCAGCGCGGCCACCATGGCGCTGGCCAGCACCAGTCCATAGATGCCGCTGAACAGCCACTGCTCCGACGGCTGTCGCCACAAGAGCCCCCTTGGTGTGACGCCCGCGGGGCGGACACATTCAGCTCGGTCGGGCATCGCATCCCCTCGGTGCGGGAAGAGGGCTGGGTCCGCACATGCTCACCCGCGTGACGTCGGGGAACACGACACCACGCGGGCGAGCATGATTGTTGTGCCCAAAAGGAGGTCAGGTCGCCGGTGCCGGATACCCATCGGTAGCGACCGACACCGCTCCAATGGGTCACCAGCGACGATGGGGCGAGCAACAGTAAGGCCGCGATGACTCCCGAAGACGTTGACAAGCGACTCCGGCCTTCGGGCTCTGGTCCACTTCTTGTGGAGGCTCACGGACAGTGATGTCAGTGGTGTGTGGTGGGATGGCCAGACTCTGCCGTTGATCCGCTGGGAGGCCCTCGCGAGAGCAATGCTCAAGACCTGTGGATCAGTGCGGGAGGAACGCAGAGGGCGTACCTTCCCGATGATCCCGTGATGGTCATCGAGTAGGCCCGCGTTCGCAGCGCGGGTCGGGAAGGCACGCCTGTGCTCGCCGTAGTCAATCCCGACGGCTCCACGAAAGACGACTCCCTGCTGGACGAGATCGTCCGCGAGGGCGCGAGGCGGATGCTGGCCGCGGCGCTGGAGGCCGAGGTCAACTCCTACATCGCCGAGCTGGCCCACGAGAAGGACGAGATGGGGCGGCGCTTGGTAGTCCGCAACGGCTACCACCAGCCCCGGAAGGTCACCACCGCCGCCGGAGCCATCGAGGTCAAGGCCCCACGGGTGAACGACAAGCGCGTCGACGAAACCACCGGCGAGCGCAAGCGGTTCTCCTCGGCGATCCTGCCGCCCTGGTGCCGCAAGTCCCCGAAGATCGTCGAGGTCCTGCCACTGCTCTACCTGCACGGCCTGTCATCGGGCGACTTCGTGCCGGCGATGGAGCAGTTCCTGGGCAGCTCGGCCGGGCTGTCCCCGGTCACGGTGACCCGGCTGACCGCCCAGTGGCAGGCCGACCATGCCGCCTTCCATGAGCGTGACCTATCCGGCACGGACTACGTCTACGTCTGGGGCGACGGCATCCACCTGCGCATACGCCTGGACGAGGCCAAGGCCGCCGTCCTGGTCGTCATCGGGGTCCGCGCGGACGGCACCAAGGAGCTGGTCGCGATGGCCGACGGCTACCGGGAGTCGTCCGAGTCCTGGGCCGCGCTGCTGCGGGACTGCGCGCGCCGCGGCATGCGCGCCCCTGTGCTCGCGGTCGGCGACGGTGCGCTCGGGTTCTGGAAGGCCCTGCGCGAGGTCTTCCCCGACGCAAGGCTGGATCCCGGCATGCCTCGACCAGCGCGGGAACGTCCTGCATGCACCAGGGACGAATAACGAGGGCGGGAGCGGACGGCGTGGCATCCGCACGCAGTACGGCGGTGCCAGTCACCGGCCGATCGTACGCGTCGGCGTCTGGCCCCGGCACAGACGGTTCCGGGCCCACTACCGCTGCGTCCGAACGCGCAGGGCCTCGACGGACCAGTCGAGCACTCGCGCCAGGCTCTCCGGAGCAGGCCAGCTGTTGATCACTGCGAGTAGCTGGAAGTACCGGTCCCTGCGCGGGTCGTTCACACTCTCCAGCCGGAGCAGCAGCCGACGGCGAAGCTCGGCGTCGTCAGGGCGGCCGCAGATGTGCGCGTAGTGATCCGCAAGCGCCGCGACGATCGGATCGGCCTGATGGGAGGCCGGGTCGATGCCCGCCGTCAGGGCCGGGGCGACCAGGTCACGGACAGCTGCGGCGAAGTCGCGGCGCGGGCCCGTGGTGTCGCCCTGTGCTCGTTCGGCCGCCAGATCCTCGGCCATTTGTCGCACGCCGGCACGGAAGTCCGGGTCCAGGGCCAGTTCGGCCCACTCCACCCATGCTCGGACCTGCTCCGCCTCGGGAGTATCCGGCAGTTCGGGGGTCATCGAGCGCATGACCCCTGCGAATGCGGGGTCGGCGCCGAGACCGTCGAAGACAGTGTCGAGGAAATCACCGATGAGATCTCGGTGTTCGTCCTCGGAAAGCTGGGCAAGCTGGTGCATGAGATCGGTCTCCTCGGGAGTGAGCCCACGCTCGGCCACGACTGTCAGCACCGCGTGCCGCAGACGCAGGATGCGAATCTGCACCGCGAGTGCCTCGGCATGCGCCGCGGCGACCTCAGGGAGCGAGAGCTCCCGATCGACGATCTTGCGGATCGTGGGAAGGTCTAGCCCCAGTGTCCGCAGGGTCCGCACGAGGTCCAAGCGCGCGACGGCGTCGATGTTGTATAAGCGGTAGCCGGCCGGGCTGCGGTCCGTCGGCGTCACGATTCCGCGATCGGAGTAGAACCGAATGGTCTTGATCGTGAGACCGGTCCGCCGAGCCAGCTCGCCGATCGAGTAAAGCGTGTCGCCGTCCATGCCCATACCTTGGTGTCTCCCCCTACGGGAGACTCAAGCCCCCTCGCCTGCCGACGGCCAGCCCCCTCGTACACAGGTCTTGACTATTCCTCCCCTCGCGACGTCCTTGTACCCGTCCCTGACTCGTGCCTTGACCGAGGCTTTGGTCGATGTCCTGTGGTTCATCGACGGCAGCCAAGACGAACAGATGGATCAGGACGACGCGGTCAAGGTCATGGAGGGTGTTTCCCGCGTGGTCAGCACGCTACCGAGTGATCAGCAGCAGGAGCTGATCGGGCTGGTTGAGGAGCTGGCAGCCGCCGAGAGCAACCCGGCTCGCCGCGAGTTCCTGGAAGAGTTCCCGGAGGGCTTCGGGCTGATCAATGATGCGTCCCGAACAGCTTTTCAGGAGTAGAGCAGGACGCGCTTGCGGAGGAGTTTGAAGCCGGCGCGGCCGAACATCTGGCGCTTCAGCATCTTGATCCGGTTGACGTGGCCTTCGTCGACTCCGGAGTTCACGGCTGTGTGAGTCCGGCGGTGACGGAGTTGAGGTCGCGCTCCTGTGCCGGGCGAATCGCTGGAGGCTGGGCAGGTCGGCGGGTGGTTGCGGCTTCGATCCATGCCGGCAGTTGGTGGCCTTGCAGCTGGGTGAGCATGTGGGCGAAGGAACGGATGTGCCCGGCGAGTGCGTCCAGTTCGGGGCAGTTCGCCAGTACGAGCTGGAGTCGGTCGCTCTCGGCCAGGGCGTCGGGGTGGCTAAGGATCCAGCGGGTGACCGCGCGGGCGGACGGCGGCCGGGGGCCGACCGGCTGGGCCCCGTAGGTTCCGGCTGACATAGGCGCGAACGTTGCCGTAGCCGTCCGGGTAGCCCTGTGCCTTGATCTCCTCCCACAGCTTCCAGGCGTTGGTGCAGCCCTCCTGCCATCGCTGGTCGAGGTAGGGCTTGAAGGCGTTACTCGCTCGTGTGGAGCCACTCTTCGGGTTGCCACCTCGCCCGCGCAGGCCGCCGGCAGTTCGACTTCTTCCCGGGCAGTGGGTCCGCTGGCAGTTGAACTACCGGTTCAACAGCGCCCTGGGAATCCGCGGTTGGTCGTACTGGCTCGACACATTCAACATTGCCTACGGTCCCGTCGCCCGGGATGTCTTCCTGTCGGAGCCGACTGTGATCGTCGATGAACGCGGTCCGGTTCGCTAGAGCAGGCAGAACACGGCGGCCCGTCGACCTCCACCCGCATGCAGGCCCTGATGGCCGCCGCCTGGCTTTCGGACCAGGCCGTCCAGGCTGCCGCGTGATCCCCAACTGCCGCACTGGGGTGCGTCTTTGGCTCCACGGCCGATGACGTCGGCCCGTGGTGGAGCTCGGTGACCTGCCGCTGGCCGTGGCCAGGCGTAATCGGGGCGGCTTCCAGCTCCGCGTCTCCGGGGTGCGGCAAGGCTCAGCGGCCGGTGCGCCTTGGTGCCCGAGGGACAGCATGCTGGACCCGGCCCTGATCCCTGATGTGGCCTGCGCGTCGCTGGGCGCGGCAGGGTTGCGTGACCTTCTGCCGGGCGACACTCCCGGCAGGCGACGTGTCCGGGAGGAGCTCAGCATGAGGAGAGGGTTCCGGCGTCTGGCATCGGCGGTGGCGGAGCCGCAGGTCCTGGACACCTACGACGTCGCCTTCTTGGCGGGCGGGACACAAAGGGTGGCCGACTGCGCGGTGATCGCACTGGCCGAGCGCGGACTGCTCAAGCTCAGCGGCCCACGGGTACGCGCCGTGGGCGAGGCACTGCCTCAGCATCCGTGGAGCGAGCGCTGATCACGTCGTGCCAGCGCAACAGGAGCGCCGCCGCTGTGCATGCCGCCTTGCAACGCTCCCCTGAGCCAAGGAGATCGGCCGCTGGTTGACCGCACAGGGCCTGGTGACGGGACATCGGCGCCGGTTGACCCGGCTGGGCGGGCGGCGGCTTCGGGCGGCCGAAGGCGACGAAGGGTTGCCGTCCTCCGTCCTCGGCGGTCCTGCCGTCCTCCCGCACGGCCCGGTCCGACGCGGGATCGTCGGCGCGCGGCCGATCCCGTCGGGTCTCGGCCGGGCTCTGATCCGCATGGGCAAGGCCCTGGACAGCGACTCCGACTACGCCTCTGACTCGGGCAGCGTCTCGGGCAGTGACTTCAGCCGTGGCGGTGGGAGCGGCAGTGACTGACGCCCCTCGACTCGCCCCCTCGGCCCAGATGCGTTGTTCGGGGAGGTTGATGACACGCATGCGGGGGTGAGGATGGTGGAGAGCCCATTCGTGATCCAGAATCATCGCGTGGTCACGCTTGAGACTCCCCGCTTGATCTTGCGTCGCTGGCGCGAGGAAGACGTTGCGCCCATGGCTGCCGTCAACGCCGACCCCGAGGTCATGCGGTGGATCCGCGACGGCAGCGTCCGTGACGAGCAGCAGACTCGCGACGGGGTCCGGGCATGGGAAAGCGAGTGGGAGTCACAGGGCTTCGGCCTTTTCGCCGTGGAGATCCGGTCCACTGGCCAGCTGGCCGGTTTCACCGGCCTTTCGGTGCCCGACTTTCTGCCGGAGGTCCTGCCGGCGGTTGAGGTCGGCTGGCGGCTGGGACGTTCCCACTGGGGGCGGGGCCTGGCCACCGAGGCCGCTGCGGCCGCTGTCCGGTTCGGGTTCGAAGAGCGAAGGCTGGAGCGGATCGTCAGCATCGCCCAACTGGGAAACGACGCCTCCGAACGGATCATGACCAAACTGGGGATGCAACCGGTCCGTGAGACCGTCAATCCCACCTGCGGTAGGCGAGTGAGGGTGTTCGAGTTGTCGTCGGACCAGTACCTCACTACGACTCGGTAACGGTGGCAACGAGGGACCGTGGGCCCGTAGCGGACCACAAGTTTGTAATACCTGGTGGCCACGGCTCAACTTCTCCATGCGGACCTTCGCCAGTGCCAGCCTGCGCACGATCTGACATAAACGTTCCGCAGACCCCGTCTCCCGGGAGAAGGAAGCCTCACTCATGGCGACACCATGGCCGAGGGCGCCCGGCGGGCGGGCACCCTCGGAAGCAGACGGGTGGCCCCACCCGGCCGTTTACGTCGCCTTCACCGCGGTCGACCCCGGCTCAACGCGACCGGCCCAAGCTGGGCCTATGCGCATGGAAGACGTGCTCGCCGCGGCCAGCACCGGCCTGTGGCACTGGGACGACGCCTCGGCGACGGTCGCCCTCGACGCATCGGCCTGCCCGTCTGCTCGGACCGGGCGAGGCCGCCCGCGACCACCGTTCGTCCGTGGTGCACGCCTGCCTGCACGCCGAGGACTACGTGGCGCTCAGCGGCTCCATCGCCCTTGCCCACGCCGAGGGCACCGTCGCGTAGGCCCTGCTGCGTGGTCGTCGGCGACGACGGGTCGATCCTGCGGACGCCGCGCACCCGCGTGAGACCGAACGGGGACGGCGGCGGGGCCGCAGTGTCCGGCACGCTCCACGAGGTGCGGGGCTCCGCGGGCCGCGCGATGCCGCCGGGCGACCAGCGGCGGGCCCGGGAGGGCAGCGGCGAGTGCGTCGAGGAGGGCAGGGATGCGAGGTCGCGGTGCCGGGTTGGGGCGGACGGTGTCGGGTTCCCAGTGTCGCGGGCCTGGCAGAGCAAGCCGAAACCGGAGCCGGTACGGATGCCCTGCCAGGACGCTTTCGGTCGGCGTGACCGCTCAACCCCGGGACAGCGCGAAGGGCATCGGCGGCACTGGCTCCCCATTCTCGGCCTCGCCCTGCGGAGCCATCCCGACCACCGTGAGCGTTCTGCCGGCGCTCACCACCGCGGTGGGTGACCTGCCCTCCGGTCCGTCCCCCGCGGGCAAGAGCATCGTCTGCCAGCCGGTGTCCGTTCGCGTCATGCCGATCGGCTCGTACGTCCCCTTGTGCGCGAGGAACCGGGTGCCGACGACGGCGACACCCGACGGTCCCGTGGACACCGCGTGCCACCCGCCCGGTCTCGTTCCGGAGTCCACCTTCGTCCAGCGGTTCCCGTCGAAGTGGGCGATCAGTCCGCGGTCCTCGCCCTGCCCTCCGACGGTTTCCTCGGTGCCGACGGCCCACACATCGTCGGGTCCGGTTGCCGCCAGGTCGTAGAACTCCCCGTTGATGCCCTCCACGTCGGGCGCGGCCACACGGGCCCAGGCGTCTCCGTCGTAATGCAGCAGCAGTGGCCGTCTCCGGCCTTCTTCCGTGCCCACGGTCCCCGATGCCCAGATGTCGTCGGCAGCCGTGGCGACCACGCCGGACAGCGTCCAGTAGTCGCTGTCGATGACCGGCGGCTGAAT
Organism: Streptomyces sp. NPDC006458; assembly: GCF_040612135.1. NCBI lineage: Bacteria > Bacillati > Actinomycetota > Actinomycetes > Kitasatosporales > Streptomycetaceae > Streptomyces > Streptomyces sp. NPDC006458. The sequence goes on from NZ_JBEXPR010000031.1 coordinate 59,682, forward strand.
CTGCTGCCACGCGCTGCCGTCCCAATGCTGGATCAATCCATGGAACGTCAGGTATTCCGCGGGCTGCCACCAGCCCACCGCCCACACGTCGTTGTCGGCGATCGCGGCGAGTCCACGGAATCCGGCGGCCCATGAACCGGCCGGTGCAGGAGCCTGCCGCACGTGCCAGCCTCCGTCGAAAGCGGCGGTCGGGATGCTCTCAGCGCCCCAGGGCTTGCTACCGGCCACCCACACGCTTCCCGCCGGGCCGGCCGTCACCGTGCGGACACTGGAAAGGCCCGTCGGGACGGGGATCTCGCGCCAGTCGGGGGTGCCGTCGTCATGCGAGAACATCACCGGCCCGCTGGACCTCTGCCGTCCCTCCCCGTACTGCCTCCACCCGACGGCCCAGGTGGTGTCCACGTCCACGCGTGCCGCGTCCTGCAGCCGGGCGTTGCCGGACGGGAAGGTCTGCGCGATCCACTCTTTGTCCCCTCCCGTGGCGCTCGCCTGCACCGTGGCCGTCCCGGCCAACAGCGTTCCGGCCGCGGTCAGCGTCACCAGCGGTTTCCACCATCGTCTCAACTGCTCTTCCCTTCGATCGCGATGTCCTGGATGCAACTGGCCTTCAGCCGCCTGCGATGGAGATCCGCCTCTCCTCCATCGGGCTCTCGTCGGCGTACCGCACGAGGTCGAGGAAGCGGGAGTCCCTGGCCACCGCCAGCAGTTCCTCGTTGGTGACGGGGGCGGAGGCGGCGGCTTTGGTGTCAGGGTTCACAGTGAGCTCGACGTCACTGTCGCCATAGGAGAAAGAGACCATGGTGGCCGTGGTCTCCGGCACATCGACGGGCAGGCGGTACGAGGTCGCCTCGATGCCCCCTGGCAGGGTGCTCTGCTCACAGCTTCCGCCCTTCAGCGAGCGGGTGGCGGGGCCGTCGGGGCAGGGCTTCGGGCGGGAGCCGTCGTGGGAAGGCCGTACGGAGAAGCTGATGGTGAACACCTTGCCGTCCTCGGTTGCGCCCTGGTACTGCCGCACCCCGAGGTCGACCGGCCGGACAGCGCCGACCGTGTCCGGCAACAGCTCGTCAAGGAGCACTGCCGCCCGCTGCTGAAACTCCTCCTGCCGCTTCCGCTCGTCGGGGGGCAGGTCGGCCATCGACGTCTCTTCGTCGCTCGTCGGCTCGATGTGGACCGGCGTGCGGTAAGGCTCGGGCTCCCGCTCCGGGGCGGGTGACTCGCCCGGCCCGGAGGTGCCGCTCGCGGCGTAGCGGGCCGTCGTGTCGCCGTCCCCCCCGACCGGCAGCCTCACGGTGCCGGACAGCACTGCCCCGGCCACACAGACGATCCCGGCGGCGATCGCGAGACGGGTACGCGCCCTTCGGCGGCGGCCCTGGGCGACCGCGGTCGGCACCAGGTCGTGGACCGGCGGCAGGTCAGCCACCGTCCGTTCCATCGCGTCCCTGACCAGCAGGGCGGTCCGGTCGTCGTCTTCGGGCATGTCGTCTCCCATAGCGGTTCCTCAGCTCCCCGTGGTGTAGAGGTGGGCCTCGCCCAGTTGAGTGCGCAACTTCGCCAGAGAGCGTGAGCACTGGCTCTTGACCGTGGATGCGCTGCAGTTCAGAAGCTCGGCGACGGACTCGACGCTCTGGTCCTCCCAGTACCGCAGGACGACCATGGCCCGAGCCCTGGGCGGCAGCTCGGCCAGGGCCGACATCAGCGTCACCCGCAGATCGGCCTGCTCGGACGCGGGCCGGGGGCCGGGGCGGGAGTGGGCCAGCAGGTCCCGCATCCGACGCCGTCGTTCGGCCAGATAGGTGCGGGTCAGCACAGTCTGGGCATAGGCCCCTATGTGGTCGGCGGCGCTCGCCCGCCGCCAGTGCTGGAACAGCTTGGCGAGCGTGGTCTGCGTCAGATCCCGGGCAGTCTCCGGGTCCCCGCACAGCAGGTACGCGGTCCGGTAGAGCCGTCTCTGGCTGGTCCGGGCGAAAGCCTCGAAGCTCACGGGCGCCGAGGAGCCCTCCGGAGATCCGGAGCCCTGGCCGTTCTCCGGCATCTGCTCTCCTTTCAGAAGCCCTGTCAAAGGGCCCTCTCCCTGTCACCCATCTACAGAGCGCTGCCACGCGGCAAAGGTTGAAACGGAGTTCGCCTCCGCCGACTCCCACTGCTTCGGCAATCGGCGAGCAACTGCGTGCAGGACCGGCTGGAAGCGGCTGCGGGACGCGCTGGAGACCTGACCTGCCGAGGACCTGGAGGCGCTCGCCGACCCACTCGTGCAGGGGGTACACGGGCCTGCCGCGCACCACACCGCGGGCCCGCTCGCCGACCGCCGTGAGGACGACATCGCGTTGCTGCTGTTGCGCCGGGAGACCGACGGCCCGCTGCCGTCCGTCCTGGTCCCCCGGCATCGTCCTCTCCGTGACCCGGACCGGGCCACGGCAGGTCCGCAAGGTGCGCGGCGAGATCGTCGAGCGCCTGGCGCACCGGTGGGACGCCGAACCGCGTGGCGACGGCAAAACGATCTGGTGCGAGATCTACGAGGCCATGCCGGGCCCTGAACGGCGGAACTCCCCCGGCGCCGCAGGCGCCGGGGGAGTTCTCGAGCGGACCGGTGGGGGCTGAGAAGGCATCCTCCGGCAGCTCCATCACGTCCAGGCTGACGGACTCGGTCAGCTGGCGCGCGACGGCGAGGCCCGGCAGCACGTTGGCGGCGAAGAACTTCGCGGCCGCGACCTTGCTGGTGTAGAAGGCGGCGTCCTTGCCGGTGGGCGGCCGGGAGCTTGGCGGCGGCGACGGCGACGCCCTTCAGCCGCCGCCGGGGTCGGCGGACGTCCAAGGTCCGGCGCGGCCCGATCAGGCGGCCGGACGGAGCAGGCCGCACGTGCGGCTCCAGCCAGCACAACCGCTGGAGTGGACGGCATCCAGGCTCCCATGTCATAGGCCGCCCGTAACCTCTCACCATGCAGACAACTCTGATGATCCACGACGGCACCGCACCGGCCGACTCCGACGTCCCGCGTACCGGGGGCGTGCCGCTGGCTCCTGCAGGATTCACCTGGCCCATGTGCGGCTCCTGCTGCGGAGAGCCGCTGCAGTTCTTCGCCCATATCCCCTTCGAGGACGGCGTCCTGTCGGTATTCGTGTGCCAGAACGACCCCGGCGCATGTGAATTCTGGGACGCGACTTCCGGCGCGAACCGGGTCTACCTGTTTCCCCGGGAGGAACTGCAGCCGGTAGCCGTGCCCGAGACGGGTGTGACGCTACTGCCCGCCACCTCAGCCATCCGCAACCACGTCGTGACGCTCGACCCCGAAGAGAACGACGACCACGACGAACTCGCGCCTGACGCATACGACCTTGCCCGTTCGGGATGGAAGCGGGAGCCCGAGGAACGATTCGGGAAGCAACGCGAAGTGCTCGGGTCACTCGGAGGCAGCCCCTCCTACCTTGAGGACGACCGACTGCCCGCATGCCCCTCCTGCGCCGGCCTGATGGAATTCGCGGCACATCTAGAGGAAGGGATCTCCGCGCAGACCGCGATGAACCTCGGCGGCCAGCTGGGCTACGTTTTCGTCTGCCGCGCTTGCCGCGAAGGTGCCTTCCTCACAGACTGAGCACGCCGCACCGCAGCTGACGCTCCGTCAGCCGTCTACCAGGCCAACGGAGGCTTGCGGGCTGCCCCGGCGATTGATCTTGGCCGTCTGGGACACGCGGAAGGCCGCGTGGGTTGTCTGGTGTGTGAAGAACAAGCGGTGGCGGCGAGTTCGTTCTCGCCGGCCTCGGCGGCGAGCCGGTAGCTGTGCAGGTGGTACCTCTGGCTCAGACCCTGGTTGCCCTCGTCGCGGGCCATCCAGTCGGTCAGGTGCACCAGCTCGCCGGTCGCGGCGAACAGCTCCCGCCCGGTCTCCTCGGTGTAACGGCCCTCCAACCACCGTTTGACGTCCACGGTCAGGTAGCGGACCGCGAGGTGCCGGGCGTGACCGCCGCCGAGCTCGGAGGCGGCCACGCCGAGGATGGTGGTCATCGTGCGGACCGCGGCGACCTCGCCCATGCCGACGGCGACGTGGCCGGGCCGGTTCGCGCGGCGGGTGACTGCCTCGGCGTCGGCCAGGTCGAGCGCGGCCAGGCCGGCGGCTTCCCGAGCGCAGAGCTGTCGTCGACAGGCACGGGCCTCGGCCTGGGCTCCGGCAGGCGTTGCTCGACTTCCTCGAAGTTGTAGCCGTAGCCCTTGCTGCCGATCTTGATCTGCACGGTCCGGTAGCCCGGCTCGCCGCTCTTGGCGTGCTCGCCCCAGTACTGGCACATGAAGCCGGTGTCGGCCCCGTAGTCGCATGCCTTCACAGCGGGGAGTTTGTCGCAGGCGACGTTGCTCGCGTCGGTGCGCCCGGGCTCGGCGCCGTACAGCTCGTTGATGATCTCGTCGACGAGCGTGTCGACCAGGAGAGCCTTCTTGGGCTCCACGGGGGCTGGTGCCGCATCTCCCTGTACCGGCTCACAGACGCCCTGGAGCACCTGCAGCTCCTGATCGGAACGATCGCCGCGCACATGCGGCACAACCACCTGGCTGCCAACCGGATCAACGCCTACCTGCAGGTACCCACTCAGAAGTAGGCCGACGCCTTCGTCACGCCCGCAGCCCGTCGCCATCTTGCCGGTCTCCTGGGCGAGCCCCGCACCACAGCCGGCACCGATCCGATCGACATCCATCACCGCATCGGCGAGGGCATCATCCAGCGCATCGGCTTTGTCCGCCCCGAGCGCGAAGCAGCCCTGGAGGCATTCCTCGCCGCCTTCTACTCCGCCTACTCCTACGACTCCAGTGCCCTTGGCGAACGCCAGCCCTCTCCGCACGGCTGCGGACACCGCAGCGTGGGCCGGGGCGCGGGGCCGTCCGAGCAGCATCCTGGCTGGGACGGTCTCCTCCCATGCTGCGGCGTTGGCGGCGGCGAAGGCCGCCATGACGGTCGCAGTGGCCAGCACGCTCGCTGCCTATGCGCCCGACCGCCCTGCGCCCACGGCACACATCGCTTCGAGCTGGAAACGGGACGTCGTCGACCAGGCGCTCGCCGCCCCGCAGCCGGACGTCGTGCGGCAGGTGCTGGCGTCACCGTAGTCGCGTGCGCCCTGCAGGGTCTCGCGTTTCAGGGACGCGTGGAAAGGCCCCCGATGACAACGCGATGACACTGCGCTGACGCCGTGGCCGTACCGTCGAAGGAGGCCAAGCCGCACGTCAATGCCGGTTCCGACGCGGGCGGTGTTTCCCATGCAGGAATTCAGTGAGCCCTATGACCCCGAGACGGGCGATTTCACGCATCTCTCGCAGGCTTCCGTGGTCCACCGCGGGCGAGTCCTGGGGCACATCAGCCACCTCCTGGTCGACCCGGCGACGAACAGACCGGAATGGGCCCTGGTCACCGACCGGGTCGGGACGCGTCGCGCGCTGCCGCTCGACCTGCTGGAGGACGAGGACGAGCACATCCGTGCGGTGCGGGGAGATGTCGACGTGGAGCACATCCGGGTCGGCGCCTGGAGCGTAGACCGGTTGCAGTACCTGCGTACGGACGTGAACGCGGTCGTCGCCGACCTGCGGGGGTCCGGCTTCACCGACGTGCGGCCCGTGCCGTGGGACGTAAGACTGGTGACACTCGATCAAGACCAGTCGGCAGCGGCGCCGGAGATGGGCGGAAGCCCCGATCTCGTGGACGACGCGCCTCCCGACGCCGTACCTCCCCAGGCCGCACCTCCCCCTGCCCTACGGCCGCCAGCCGCTCCTTCCCCCGCCGCCCCTCCCCCGGCCCCGGTCGCCGTCGCCGCGGAGAACGTGCGGCGCGAGATGGTGGCGGAACTCCCCAAATCCGTCCGCAGGCAGCGCTGGATACCGGTCCAGGTGTCCATCCGGCAGACCAGCGGGGCGGAGACCCCCCTGGGCGTGCCCCTCGACATACCCGGGGGCGTGACGGTCTCGGTGGTCGCGACGGTGCCGGACTCCTTCGAAATCCAGGGCGAACGCGTCATCGACCTCGACGTCCCGGAGCGGGGCGACTCCCCGCCGGGACTCTTCATGATGCGGGCCGGCGCGGTGGGCAGCTTCCCAGTGCGGTTCACCGCCTACCGCGGCGGCACCTTCCTGGGCGCGCTCGAACTGCAGATACAGGTTTCCGCGCTGACCTTCCGCTCCACCGCCACCCGCGAAGTGGCGAACGCGCTGGACGTCGACGAGGCGGCCCATGAGGAGGCCAGCCTGCAGATCATGTACGACGACGCGAGCAGGACCTTCCGCTTTCTGTTCATCACCGACTCACAGCGCCTGGAGGTGCCCAGCCGCCCGATCGAAGGGGACATCCGTGACCGTGTCGAGGCGCTGATCCCGCAGTTCGACGCGTACGCCTCCGACGCGGGCAATCTCACCCCGGAGGCGGCGCGTGAGCGGATGAAGAACGAGGGCTTCCGCCTGTGGAAGTTCCTGGTTCCCCCACCGATCCAACAGATGATCCTCGACAACGCGGACACCATCAGCCAGATGACGATCTTCAGCGACCGGGAGGTCGTGCCCTGGGAACTGCTGTATCCGCTGGACGAGAACGGTGTGGGGTTCGGCCACTTCCTCGTCGAGCACTTCCCTGTGGTGCGGTGGGTCATGAAGAGCAGGCGCGGGCGGCGGCTGACCCTCGAACGCCCCACATTTGTGGTGCCGGACGGCTCCCCGCAGGAGGCCGAGTCCGAGATCGACGACATCGCCCTGAAGCTCGACCAGTCCACACCGAACCGGGTGAGCAATCGGGATGTGCTGATCTCCGCGCTGGCCACCCCCTCGTTCGACTGCCTGCACTTCGCGTGCCACAACATCTACCGTGCCGAGCAAGGAAGCCGCATCCGCTTCACCGACGGTGACTTCCAGCCGCAGGATCTGGCGATCGCCACCGTGACCTGTCCGCTCGCGGCCACCGTCCCCCTCGTCTTCCTCAACGCCTGCCGCACCCAGGGAAGCACCCCGAGCTATACGAGCCTGGAGAACTGGGCCGATGTCTTCCTCCAAGCCGGCGCTGCCGCGGTCATCGGCACGTCCTGGGCCGTGCGCGACACCACCGCACGGCTGTTCGCCGGGACGCTGTACGAGCGGCTGCGGGCAGGGCTGACGCTGGGTGAGTCGGTGAGCGAGGCACGCGCCCTGGCACGCGACAACATGCCGGGGGACTCGACCTGGCTCGCGTACACGGTCTATGGAGACCCACGCGCGAAGGTGATGCAGTCATGACCAATCCCGTGTTCGTCATCCACGGAGTCGCCAACCACGACCGTGGTGCCTTCGAGGCGAGAGTCAAAGACTTCGGCGACCGCCTCCGCCCCACCGAGGCCGACCTGCACCCGGTCTTCTGGGGGGACCTCGGTGGCCGGGACGCCTTCCTGGACCGCGTGATCCCCACCATGGGGGCGGCGGCCGACTCCCGCGCCGATGCGGCGCCCGGCATCGAACCGAGGCCTGTCCCGCCGCCGGACGATCCGGTGTGGACGTTCCTCGCCGGTCCGTCTCCCGCGACGATGACCGCTACCAGCACCGTACGCGACGGTTCCGACCACTGGCACGAGGGCCTGCGGATCGTCGCCGAAGCCGCCGCCGAACAGGACCGGCAGGGCAGAGCGGCCGTCCGCGGCACACAGGCCGACTGGCGGTCCGAACTCGAAGAAGCCTGGGACGAGCTGACGTACTTGCCCCGCCTCCGCAACGCGACGGTGCTCGCGGACGTCGGCGTGGCGCTCGCCGAGGAGGACACGGAGGACCCCGGGGGGCAGCACGTCCGGGGTGCCGGGGACTGGATCAGGAGAAGGCTCCGCGACATGGACCGTGCCGCGGGGGCCGTCATCGGCGCGGGGGCCGGCCGCCTCAACACCTACCTCCGCGCGGAGCTGAGCCCCGGCTTCGCCTCCTTCGCCGGTGACATCGCCGTCTACCAGCGCAGCCAACCGCTGATCCAGCAGCGGGTCCGTGACGCGCTGCACGCCTACGACGAGGACGCCGGCCTCGCCGACCGGCCCCCGCAGGACCGGACCGGCGGGGAGAACAATCCCGCGTACTTCATCTGCCACAGCCTCGGAGGCGTCATCCTGCTCGACCTGCTGACGGCGCGGGAGGAGCCCGTGCACATGCGCGGACTGCTGACCTTCGGCAGTCAGTGGCCGCTGTTCCAGCTGATGGACCCCCGCAACGGCCTGGGCCCCTACGACGGCGAGACACCGATCTACCTGCCCGCCACGGTGGGACGCTGGATCAACGTGTGGGAGCCGATGGACCCGTTGGCCTTCGTCGCGGGCAGGGTCTTCCGACTGTCGGACGGGTCCCGCCCCCAGGACCGGACGGCTCCCCACCTGGTCACCTCCGGGCTGTGGACCCACTCCGCCTACTGGGGCTTGAACGTGGTCCGAGACGCGGCACGCGAACTCGTCCGGGGGACGTGAACTCCCCTCCGTGCAGGCGGGGGTGTTCCGAGCGGGACCGTGGACCCGCCGCCGCTACGTTCGTGGTCCCCGAGCAGGCGGGGGTGTTCCGCAGCCCGGCGTGCGCCCGACCCGGATGAAGGAGTGGTCCCCGCGCAGGCAGAGTGGTGCGGGCAAGAGCATCTCGCCGGGCACCGCAGGCCAGCAGGGCTGCCACTGGACCCGCTTCCCGGGCTTTGTCGAACGCGTCCAGGTTGGCACCTGTCGGGATCGCTCCCTCGCGTTTCGTACCGGCCAGGTTCGCATTGCTGAGGTCCGCGTTTGTCAGATTGGCGCCCCTCAGGTCCGCGCCGCGCAGATCAGCACCGCTGAGCTTGGCGTTTAACCTCGGCCGTTCACCTGACCCGCTGATCCTGGTTCGTCCCCGGGACTGCAGGACGGCCGTTCTTCACGCGTCAAGGTGTCGAGCAACGTCGCGTGAAGGAAAGGCCGCTGGTGAAGAGTCTCACTGCTGAACGGTCCGCCGACGCCGAATTGCGCGTCCTGTCCCACTGTCGTGTCGAGTTCCACGACTGCCTCTACACCAGGGCGGATGCGCTCTTCGAGCTCACCGACGCGGTGCTGTGCTCGGACGGCCCGGTCACGTCGCTGGTCGAGCTGACGCTCACGGCCGAGCACCGGCGTGGGCACGGAGCGATGTACGACGCGCTCAACCACGGCAAGCTCAATGGTGGTTGCGTCTGAGCAGGCGAGTGAGCCGGACGAGGCTTCCGTTGCCGGGCTGACTGTCTCTGTCGATGAGGAAGCGTGCTGTCTGCAGCGGGTCCCGCGGAACCTGGCCCCTGTGGTGACGTTGCCAGTAACACGCCACTCTCTGCTCCAGGTCAGCCAGGTCAGCCCTGCCGGTCCTGGCCAGAGCGACCGGGCCCTTCCAGCCGTCGGGAGCGGTGAGTGCCAGCAGGCGACCGTCCGGTGAGTACGCCGCCGTGTACTCGCCTTCCACCACGTCAATCGCCTCAAGGTAGTTCGTGGCGTGGGTGAACGACTCGAAGACACTCAGGTCTTCGTCCTGGTCGAAGACGAGCACGGTATCGGGAGGCAGGTCCATACCGGTCACTGTGCCAGCCGCTCTCACCATGCCGCACCCCATATACCGCGAAGGAGTCTGCTGCGGCGGTCGTGGATGATGGCGGGGTGCTGATCAAGGTAGAGGTCGTGCAGCACGCCCCGCCGCGGCCCGGGGCTGTCCGAATGCACTCAGCAGGGGGCACCACTGTGGTGCTCTGGCAGGGGCCCCTGAGCGGTCGTTCTCTTCCGAACCTCACGTGTGGTTTCCACTGGTCGGGCATGAGGTGGCGGCTGGCACGGAAGTTTCGGTCCGTTGTTGACCGAGACGTCGTCCGCGCCGGGCGGTGCCTCACCGGGACGACGCGTCCGGGCTGAGGTGTTGTCGGTGGACTACCAGGCGTTGATGCCGCTGCTGCGGAGGCGGGAGGAGAGGGGTCGGGTGCCCGGCGGGCCGCGGTGGTGCTGGGCTGGGACAGCGCCTCCGCTTCCCGTGTCGAGGGAGCGAGGGCCTGGCTGAAACGGCTGGTGGAACGGGGCTGGCTTTTCGAGGAGAAGCCGGGCAGGTTCATGCTGCAGCCCAACAACGGACCCCGCACTCGAATTCGCCCTCCGCGCCCCCGCATAACGCCCGGTCCTCACCCGCCCGTAGCCGCGGCACGCACTGGCGAGCCTAAATTCGAGGCCCTCGGCGTTTCGGCCACCACCCCTCAGGGCTGGGCCCTTGGCGTAGCAAGGGTCGGCGCACCGCGCATACTCCGCCGAGCGCTCTGTCGCTGGGTTGGGAGTTCGTCGGAAACACAGGCCGCACCGAACAACAGCCCGCAGCCGTGACTTCGCCTCACGTGGGCGCGACGCCGAAAGGGCACCCTCGGCGTCGACGCGGCCCGGCTGACACGACGGTGATGAGACCGCCAGCGGTACCCGTGTTTGCCATATGCCACTCGCACGGCCTGCTCCTCTCTGTGCGCCGAACCCCGGCCAGCGCAGCGCGTCTGGAAGCGCAATGGGAAGCCCCGCTACGCTCGGCGGATGGAGATGGTGTCGCTCGGGTTCCGCACTGATGTGATGTTGCTGGAGTTGGGTGGATCAGTGGTCACCGACCACGGAACTCACGTCGTGGTGCGGACCCCGGCGAACCCCGGCTTTCACTGGGGGAACTTCCTCCTCTTCGACGCACCACCTCGTCCCGGTGACGTCGCCGGGTGGTCGGCACTGTTCGCAGCGGAGTTCCCGGAGGCGAAGCACCGGGCCTTCGGGGTGGACGGTGTCATCGGCGTGGCGGGGGACACCGCAGAGCACGAGGCGCTCGGAGTGACCGCTGAACTCAGCACGGTGTTGACAGCGAGCAGGCTTGTGCCGTCTGCCGCAACCCCTCAAGCTGACATCCGCGCCCTGTCCAGCGACGACGACTGGCATCAAGCCCTTGAGTTCGATTGCGCCTGCTACAAGCGGTCGGACGACGACAGTCGGCGCTTCGCCGAGCGACGGGTCGCGGGCTACCGCCAGTTGTGCGAGTCCGGTCACGGAAGCTGGATCGGCGCCTTCGTCGAGGGCAGCCTCCGTGCCGGTGCCGGCTTGTTCGCCGTCGGCTCGGGACTGGCGCGGTTCCAGAATGTCGAGACCCATCCTGACTTCCGCCGCCGGGGTCTCGCTTCCGCCGTCATCCGCCACGCCGCCGAGCACGCGCTGGCCGACCCGGGCGTCCACACGCTCGTCATCGCTGCCGACCCTGACTACCACGCGATCCGCCTCTACCGGGCGCTCGGCTTCACGGACACAGAGCAACAGGTCCAGCTCTACAAGGCAGGCTGACCGGACACCCGCACCCGGCCGTTCGACAGGGGGACCCCCAACGCACGCAAGCAATCTTGGTCGAACGGGGAATCCGACCAGCCCTGACGCCATCTCACTTGGGGTGTCCGGTGCCCTGTACGGTGAGCGGGGGCTATCCGCACCCTCCGGAATTGTGACCGGACTCCTCACGGGCTACGCCCATTGCTCGACCGACGCCCAGGACCTCACCGCCCAGAAGGAGATCCTTCTCGGCCCCGGCGTCCCCGAACAAAGGATCTCCCTCGACCGCAGACTGACCGGCACCCACCGCAACCGGCCCGGGCTGGATCAGGCGCGTCCATTCGCGCTGGCCACACCCTCGTGGTGCCCAAGCTCAACCGCCTCGCACGCTCCGTGCCCGACGCCCGCGACATCGACGATTCCCTCGTCGCCCGCGGCGTCAAACTCTCCCTCGGGGGCAGCCTCCACGACCCGGCTGACCCCATGGGCAAGATGTTCTTTCAACATCCCGGCCACCTTCGCCGAATTCGGCAGGCAAGGCGCGCCTTCCGCTTGGCCTTGAACCGCGGCGCGCCCATCCAGGCGCGCTCGCGCCTTCCGTTCTTCGACTTCGCGTAGTTGTCGAACGCCGCCGACGCGTTCGCCGGCCCGCTGGAGTACGCCTCCTTGGAGTTCTCCTCCCACCAGGCGGCGAACCTTGGGTCGGGTTGGCCTCGTTGAACGCCTTCCGCAGCGACGGCAGCGACCACGGCCGCCACTTGATCAGCGACTCCTCGGGGACGCCGTACGTCTCCTCCGCGCGGCGCTGCCACCAGGAGGAGGTCACCCAGCCGACAGCCCAGTTGTACGCGGCACGCGCGGCACCGCAGTGCGACCGCAACGCGGCCTCCTGCGAGGCGTTCGGGTCGAGCGCGAACCGGTACGCCTGCACCACGAACCGGGCCGCGGCCGGAACTTCTTCATGGCACCGGAGCGGACACACACGAGGTCCTTACCGGAGCTCGAACTTCCTCAGCCGACGGGCCGTCTCCTCTCTCACTCGCTCGTCCGCCTCGTCGCTGATGCGCCGGTCCTTCAGATGCAGTGGAAACACCACGGGAACGCCGTACAGAACGGTTCGGGCGTCTACCGCGTGCCCTGTGTATGACGCAGGATCTCGTCGGCCAGGCGGTCGTCCAGCGCCCTGCGCTGCGGGCCGCCCTGGAGGCAGGCAAGTTCGCCGATGACCACAAGGTGCTCTACGCCCACCAGCCCGAGGAGGACGTCAACGGCTTCACCGACGCCTACCTGCTCGACCTGGCCGGCAAGGTCGACGGACTGCGAAGCCCGGCCTTCGACTCCGCGGTCCATGCCATGAAGTACCGCGCCTTCGTCACCGCCTCCCAGAACGCCTACCAACGCACGGGAGGCACGAAGGAGCCCGACGGGCCGGGCACTCCCACCGTAGTCATCAACGAGGTGCGTCTTCCTCCCCAGTTCACGGCGCTGATGTTCGACGGTGACGCCTTCGCCGGCCTCATGAAAGGCATCCGGGACGAACCCGACGACTGGCAGGACTACGAGTGGCCCGAAGTCGCCTGAGAGGCACGAGGGCACCACGGAGTGAGGGACTGCCGAGCGCGTGCGGTAGGACGAGGGCTGCAACACCGGCGAGCGGCCGTAGGCCGGATGGACCGGCTGCTCAGACGGCGCCCGTCAACGGCGCCGAACGGTGGTCTTCCGCCGACGCTTTGACGCCGTCGCCTTCTTCCAGCGCGTGGCGCGTCCAAGGGTCGCCGGTTCCGCCGTCAAGGGCTGACCGCAGCCGTGCGAGGGCGGCGGGGTACGTCGGGTCGCACATCCGGTCGAAGCGCTCGGGTACGAGCTCCCCGGATTCCGTGGAACCGGCGGATCTGAAGGAACGGGCGGCCGCCCGCGAGGTCGGCCGGCCACGATCCTGCTGCCCAGGAGCGTCAGGAGGCCGGAGTCGGCGGGGTTCACGCGGGACGTGTCCAGGACCAGACCGGCGTAACCGTGGGCGGCGGCCATGATCTCACGTACGGCCGCGCGCTGCAGTGGTCGATCCCGCCCGCCGGTGAACGACGAGCGAGCCCCCGACGGCGGTGCAGGAACGGAGGGGCGTGGCGCAGGGGGCGGTGCGAGGCGGGCATGGGTTACGAGGCGCGTGACGGCAGCGGGGGGGCTGCCCTCTCTGCGCTGTCGCCGCGGGAGACCCCGAACGGGCCGTGCCTCGCGCCGCGGCAGGCCGGATCCCCGCCGGACTGGCATCGTGGGAACACACCCGACTGGCATGCGGCAGGTGGCACCGTGCACGAACCCGTCATCGACTACCAGGCTGTCTTCCAGGCCCTGCCCGCCGGCATCGCGCTCCTGACGCCCGAGCTGGTGTTTGCGGACGTCAACGAGGCGTATCTCTCCCTGTCCGGGCGGACCCGCGGTCAGCTCATCGGCCGCTTCCTGTTCGACGTCTTCCCCGACAACCCGGACGACCTCAGAGCCAACGGCATGCGCAATCTCTACACCTCGCTGCGGCGCGTCGCCACCATGGGGGAACGCGACACCATGGCCCTGCAACGCTACGACGTCGAAGACCCCGAGCGTCGTGGCATCTGGCAGGAACGCTACTGGAGCCCGGTCAACGTCCCCGTCCTCGCCCCGGACGGCACCGTGGCCCTGCTATTGCACCGCGTCGAGGAGGTCACCGAACTCATCAAGGCCCGCGGCGCCCGCGACATCGGTGACCGCGCCCGGGTCCTCGAGGCCGAGCTCTACACCCGCGCCCGCGAGCTCCAGGAGGTCAACGAACGCCTACGCCAGGCACACGCCCGCGAACGCGAAGTCGCCCTCCACCTCCAGGAGGCAATGCTTCCCGCGCCCAGCCCCCTCGGCCACCACCGCGCCGCAGTCCGCTACCGCCCCGCGGTCGGCGCCCTGAACGTCTGCGGCGACTGGTACGACCTCGTCGACATGCCCAGGACCGGCCGCACAGCCGTCGCCGTCGGCGATGTCGTCGGCCACGGACTCCTCGCGGCCGGCATCATGGGCCAGCTCCGCAGCGCCCTGTCCGCCACTTCTCGTGTCGCCAGCGGTCCCGCCCAGGCCCTCGAGGTCCTCGGCCAGTACGCGCGATCCCTCGACGGAGCCGAGTCCACTACCGCCGCCTCCGTCTTCATCGACTGGAACGCCCACACGCTCACCTACAGCAGCGCCGGCCACCCCCCGCCCGCGCTGTGCCACCCCGACGGCACAGTCACCTTCCTCGACCAGGCCACCGACCCGCCGCTCGGCGCCCGTCCCGAACGCGTCTCCCGCCCCCAAGCCGTCACCTCCTTCACCGACGGCTGTGTGCTGGTGCTCTACACCGACGGCCTCATCGAGCGCCGCCGCGAAGACATCGACACCGGCCTCGCCCGGCTCGCCGACACCCTCGCACGTCACCACACCACCGATCCCGACACCCTCGCCGACACCCTCCTGGCCCAGCTCATCCCCCCAGCGGGCCTCACCGACGACACCGCCCTCATCGTCATGCGCCTATGACATAAGACAAGGGGAGCGGCCGGCGGAGCGCGTGATCCGCGCCCTGCTCGGCCTGCATTGAGCCTTTTCAGCGTTGTCTCTCCAGGGTGAGGACGGCCTTGACGATGACGGTCATCCGGTTGGGGCTGATGCGGGATCTGCGGAAGATCTGCCAGGGCTTCAGCCGTGCCATGCCGCGTTCGACGGGCGCCCGTGGCCGGGCTCGGGCGCGGTTGACGGTACGCTGGGCGGGCGCGGGTTCCCCGCCGGGCGGTCGTTTGAGATCCGGTGCATCTACGAGCTGATCGCCCGACACGGATGGCCCCGGCGGCAGTCAACTTCGCCGACAAGTCCGTGCTCGGTCTGGCCGCGGAGGAGATCCGACACGACCTCGGCCTGTCGGCGTCGGCCTTCGGACTCGCCAGCAGCGCCTTCTTCCTGCTGTTCTCGATCTCCGGTGCCGCAGTAGGGCTGCTCGCCGACCGCAAACGGCCCAAGTGGCTGCTTCTCGCCATGGCCGTCCTCTGGTCCATTTCCCAGGCGCCGCTGGCGGTGGGCGAAGGGCTCGCCGTCCTCATCACCTCACGTGTTCTCCTCGGTGCTGCCGAGGGGCCCTCCTTCCCCGTCGCCCAGCAGGCCACCCTGTCGTGGTTCCCCAACCACCGACGCAACCTGCCCGGGGCGCTGATCGTCCTCGGGATCACCCTGGGCGTTCTGGTCGCCGCTCCCGTACTGACGTGGGTGATCCAGCACCACGGCTGGCGCTCGGCCGTCGCCGCGGTGGCCCTCGTGGGTGTCGTATGGGCCCTGCTGTGGATCCCCTTCGGCGGGGAGGGACCGTACGCGGCCGCGTCGGACACCACGCCGCCGATCGGCTCCGGCGACAGCAGGACCGAGGGGGCGCAGGCGGGAACCGGGCGGGTTCGCGCCCGGCCCGGGACGCCGTACCGGCGGATCCTCGCGACCCGTACCTGCCACGGCCGCCTATTTCGGCACCTACTGGGTCATCGCCTTCGCCCTGGTCTGGCTCCCCTCCTACCTCCACGACGCGCTGGGATACACCACGGCCGGGGCCACCCGGGTGCTCATGCTGGTCTGGGGTCTGGGCGGCGTCGTGGTGCTCGGACAGGGGGGCCTGACCGGATGGCTGCTGCGCCGCGGGACCACGAGCCGGTGGGCCCGCGGCGGGGTCGGCGGCATACTCCTGCTCATCGGCGCCGCGGCATGCCTCGCCCTGCCGTCGGCTCCGGCCGGCGCCGTGACCGCCGTGCTCCTGATCGCGGGATTCGGGCTCGCCGGAGCGATGAGCAGCGTCGCCGTCACCACGGTCACGGAGCCGGCTCCGGCCGATCGCCGCGGCGGTGCCCTGGGCATCATGAACGCCGTCGTCACCACCGCCGGTCTCATCGCCCCGACGCTGATCGGGCACCTCGTGGACACCCACGGTGCGCAGGGCTACCAGCACGCGGTCCTGATCACCGGCGCCGTGCTCCTGCTGAGCGGAGCCGCCGCCCTCACCTTGATCGACCCGGACCGCGACGCCCGCCGCCTGTCCCCCGGAACCTGACCGCACGCGGTGCCGGCTCCTCCCCCGGACCTGACCGCACGCTGTGCCGGCTCCTCGCGCAACGCACGGAACAGGTACCGCCCTCGCCCCTCCCACTCCCGACCTTCCGCGAGGACCGACGTTGAACACCAGTGCCCTCGACACCTCCTTCCTCGACCGCACCGTGGCCCACGTACGCGGCAGCGCCGAGTCCTGGTCCGCCACCCCGCTCGCCGAACGCATCGCGCTCCTGGAGCGCCTGCTGCCGCGCGTGGTCTCCCGAGCCGCCGGGCTGGCCGCTGCCGGCGCCCGCACGAAGGGGTACGCGTCCGGCTCGCCGTGGGCCGCCGAGGACTGGATCGGCGGACCGTGGGCCCTGGCGCAGAACACCGCGGCGTACCTGCACGTGCTGCGGCGGATCGCCGCGGGCAAGGATCCCGTCGGCGCCAAGGCCGTCCACGAGGAGGACGGCCGCACACGGGTCGACGTGTTCCCCGCCACCGGCTGGGACGCCCTCCTGTTCAACGGCTTCACGGCCCAGGTGTGGATGCGCCCCGTCACGACCGCGGAGCAGGCACGGGCCCGCGCGGCGGACGAGTACCGGGGCAGGCCCGGCCGTCCGGCCGTGGCTCTGGTGCTCGGTGCGGGCAACGTCGCCGCCATCACCGCGCTGTTTGGTCACGTCTCATCGAAGGTTGAGCGAGTACCCCCACCCACATGAGTATGCGTACTCAGGTGCAGGGAGAGGCTTGAT
Organism: Streptomyces sp. NPDC006458; assembly: GCF_040612135.1. Taxonomy (NCBI): domain Bacteria; kingdom Bacillati; phylum Actinomycetota; class Actinomycetes; order Kitasatosporales; family Streptomycetaceae; genus Streptomyces; species Streptomyces sp. NPDC006458. The sequence goes on from NZ_JBEXPR010000031.1 coordinate 76,772, forward strand.
CGGAGACTGTGCGCATGACACGAATCCCCGCCTTGACCAGCACATTCGCCCGCACCTCGCGCCGCCCGCACCTCGCCCTCGCGATAACCGCCCTTGCTGCGCTGACACTTGGCGCGTGCGGCACCGAGAAGACGAACGCCGGCAGAGAGCAAACCAAGCCCGCAGACGCCGTCGGAGGCCAGCCCGACGCGGCCTTCACGGCGATGCTGGACAAGATCGCGCAGTCATGTCCCCCGAGCGCTCCGCCAGAGGCGCCGCCGACCGGTCCGGCGGAGACACTGCCGGCCGGTTCGGTGGAGACACCGCCGAGCGACTCGATCGAGCCCATCGCCCCCACGGCTGGACCGGAAGTGGAGCTGAACGCTCGCGACTGGTGCGCGGGCAACCTCCATGAAGAGCGCCTCGCCCAGTCGCTGTGGGATCTGGTGGAACCCAGCCCCACCAAGGTCAGGGCGATCCTGAACGACCTCGGCTATGTCGACGAGCGCATCCACGACCTCAAGCAGTCCGGTGCGACCACGCGCTTCTTCCTCGACCTGCGTGAAAAGGGTGGACGGCTCTGCTTGGAGGGTTCGGCAGCCGGCGAGAAGACCGTCGTCGACAAGTGCGTAGCCCCCGCGACCGGCCCGTTCACGGCTGGAGAGCGGAAGCAGTGACCACCAACTCGGTGTTGTGAGCGCACATCGCTGCGGCCCTGAACTCCGATAGACGGACACAAGAACACGCACACGCTGGTGGCGGTCGATCCGCTGGGAAAGCGGCTGGCCGGAACTGACCGTGGCAGCCAGACCCGCTGGCCATCTCAAGGCCGGCCTGGCTGCACGGCTTCGGTTCGGTGCTGGTAGCAGTCGAGGACTGCCGCCACTTGACCCGCCGGTTCGAAGCCGACCTCGCGCGGACAACGCACTCGCCGAGTCGTTCAACTCGACCCCCGTTGACAGGGCGCTTTACCAGATGGGCGTTCAGGTTGAACAGGACCTTCACGAAGACTTCGTCCTCGTGTGCGGCGGTCACTCGCGCCCGGGTGTAGTTGAGAAGCGCTTCCTCGTTGCGCATCACCTCGTTCCACTGTTCCTGGGACTTCGGCGCCAGATCGGGCGATGCTGGCCCAGCGGGACCACACCCCCGCCCACTTCACTCCCATCACCCACCCAGCCACGACCGCCTCCACACGACCCGACTTCCCGTGACGACCCTCAGCGATGCAGGGCCACCACGCGGCGGACGGCCCACCGGCCAGACCGCCGACCGAAGATCAGCCGCACCGACCCCCACGCGCCCGGCTCGCCCGCACAGCAGGGCACGAAAGGCACGAAATCGGCCTGCACAGGCCACGGATATGTCATCGTTGAGGTCCGGCCCGTCGCTCTCCCCCGTAGCGGCGGGCCGTTCCTTGTGGTCGTTCAGCGTGGAGTCCTGGTGTCAGGCGTCTCCTGACGGCATCGGGTCTTCCCCGAAGCCGAGTATGGCGGTGTACTCAGCGCCAGTCGTCGATCACGTAGGCGTCTGGGTGGCTGTAGCCAGGTTCGTTGGGCTTGTGCATGGTCACGCCTTGCAGCCAGGTACGGAAACCGCGGTCGACCATGCGCCGGTAGGCATCCTGGCGGGCCAGGTTCATTCCGGCGTCCAGTTGCCCCAGCCCCTTCTCGGTGGCCAGCTGCTCGCACGCATTCAGCAGTCGTTCGAACCGGTCCGCGGCGTTCGGGCCAGGGCGTACGGCGCCGAATTTGACGAAGCACACGTCGTCACCGGCCTCCGACCCCGCTCCGCAGTGGCAGACAGCCAGACCGTCGAGGCCGGAGTCGGCGCCCTCAAGGAGTATGGTGTCACCAATCCCCTGCGCCTGTGTGGCCGTGATCTCGCGCTCCAAACTCAGGCCCTCGTACACGGCCCCCGTCAGTGCGCGACTCAGGCTCAGTGCTTCGGGCCGCTCAGCGGCGGTCAGCTCGCCATACAGCACTCGGCCGGGGACTGCGGCACTGACGTTGACCTGTTTCCTCATGATGGCTGTGAGGAATCGGGGCCAGAAGCCGTACCGGCGGTACACCTCGAGGTGCTTGGGACTGTGCGAGAAGGTGAACAGGCCGAGGTGGCGGTTCTCCCAGGTGTCGAAGCAGGCCATGACCGGTTCCATGAGGCGCCTGCCGATGCCCTGGTCCCACAGATCCGGACGTACGGTCAGCGGGCCGAAGAACCCGACGCTGCCCCAGTTGGCGGCGAAGTTCGATCCGACGACCTCGCCCTCGACGGTCGCTGCGAAGGCCGCGTGTGGATCTGCCGCCCAGCGGGTGCGGACATAGTCGGCGGTCCCGAAGAACGTCTCCGGCTCAGGGACCCCGAGGAAGGTCCCGAAGGCGACCCTGAAGATCTCGTCGGCCCGATCCAGGTCCGGCTCAACCAGCGGGCGGACCGACACCGAGGCGGCGACACTCGTTCGCTTCGCTGCGGGCATGATCGCTCTCCTTTCCACCCCCGGTTCCATCGCACCACGGACGTGCGCCGCGGGCGAAGCGACAGGTCCGGCGGTACTTCAAGGATGGAGCGGCCGCGTTCCCCGACGATCGGGCGGCCGTCTTCCTGCCGATCGACGACCCGCTGGGCCCCGGGTCCGGTCGGCCGGGGGCCTCCGAGGAACCTAAGGAGCACCGACTGTGCCTGCTCTACCGCCCCGCCCCGCCATGGTTGTCACCGCCGTCGACAAGTTCACCCGGCCATGGATACCTGACCTTGAATACGTGATGTCGTCATGGTGGCTGGCGTCGGAGGCCGGTGCCCGTGCCCGTGCCGGTGCCGGGTGCCGGTGCCGGTGAGGCAGCCGTCGAGGACGTCGTGGCGGTACTGGAGCCAGCGGAGGCCGCCTCGGACGGCAGTGATCAAGTCATCGGGGTCGGCGAAGGCACGATTGACCACGATGGTGTGCGTCGCAGGACGGACCAGATGCCCTCGACCAGGTTGAGGTCGAGTGCATAGGGCGGCAGTTGGAAGACAGTGAGCCAGTCGCGGTCGGCGATGGAACGGCGCATGCCCACTCACAGCAGTCGGGCCCGCGCGGCCTCACATCCGGGATCTCAGCACGTCGACCTCACAACCCGGCGCGAACGGGTCGAAACCGTGCTCGATCAGCCAGCGAACCACCAGCAGGCTCCTCAAAGACCACCACGCGTGGATCACGCCGAGGTCGACATCGCTACCGTAGCCGGTGAGGACGTCGTCGAGGTGCTCCTCGTGTCCGAGCGTGAAGGTGGCGAGGTCGGACAGGGCGTCACCCTGGCCCGCCTCGGACCAGTCGATGATGCCGGTGACCTCGCAGCCGTCGACAAAGACGTGCGCGATCTGTAGGTCGCCGTGCGTGAACGCCAGGGTCCACGGCCGGAGCGCGGCCTCGGCAACCTGGCGGTTGCGGGTGACCAGGTCGGCGGGCAGGACGCCATTGGTCACGAGCGACTCGCACTCGTCGTCGGGTTCCGCCGCCAGCACGACGACGCTCCGCCCGGCCAGGCCGGGGCGGCAGGGGGGCGTCGGGCAGCTTCCGGATGGCGGCGCCCGCCGCGGCCCACGCCGCCGGTGACCCGGTCGACGGCCCGCCGAGGCGCCCCAGCGTCGTGCCCGGGAGCGCGGCGATCGCGAGCACGGGCGGCTTGCGCCACAGGACCGTGGGGGGCAGGACCGGCGCGAGGGACATCGCCTCGACCTCGACGTCGATGCGCGCCTGATCGGGGTCCACCTTCAGGAACACGTCGCCGACGCGCAGGGTCGCGCGCTCGGAATGGGCGACGACGACTTCGACCTCATCCATGGGCGACCAGTATCCCGGGGATGATCGCCGACGTCGCCGGGTTCATCGCGTGCGATTACACGGCTGACCAGGTCAAACCCACCACCGTCGTCAAGACCGAACCGCAACCCGCCGCAACTCAGTCCGACAACCCACCGCACAGCCTGAGCCCCTCTGGACGACCAAATCCCAGGGGGCGGTGATCATTGTGGATCGCGGGCTGCTTGCGCTGTCTCCCGGACGTCTGGGTGTGCCAAGAACTCGATGCTGTCACCCGCCACTCACAGTGATGGGTGACCTCGGCTCAGGGCTCCCCGCCGCAGCGCCGCGCGACCGCTTCGAGGCGTTCGCGTCGCGCTGCGCTGAGGGAAGTCCGGCTACTCGGGCGCCGCAGCCCTCAACCCGGCAGGGCGCGCAGGCGCCGCCAGCGCGGTTGTTCGGCGATCAGGCTGGCCACGGCCAGCGCTGTCACGGCGACGGCGGCCCATGCCGGCCAGGCCACCCAGGAGGAGACGACAGCCGCGAGCAGTTGGAACAGCACCAGGCCGATGGTCACCACCCCCGGTACGGGCACGAGGACCTTCTCCCTCTCCATACCGTTGTCGCCCGGTGTGACGAAGACGGTCAGCACCAGGAGCAGCAGGATCACCGACAGTACGGCGAGCAGCACCGAGTACGGGGCGAGCGCCCAGGGGGTTGCGACCCAGGCGGCGAGCATGCTGAGGAAGCGGAGCGGGTCCGCCAGGCGTGTCACACGACGACCCTCCCACAGCCGTCAGTCGGTGTGGAGTGCTTCAGCCTCAGAAGAACTGTGGATTCGAACTCGCTTGCGTCAGGGCTCTGTTAGGGATCGAGGAGCATCCATTGACTTCCGCCGTTTCAGCGTCAGGGTTCGGCGTCGAGCGCTACGGCAGACTCCCCGCCTCGTCGCGGACGACACGTACGTCAAGTACGCCTTCATCCCAGGCCTGTTCGAAGGTCTCTCGGGCATCGGCGAGTTCATGCTCGGCTTGCACACCTTCACCGACGAGGAGCGTTACCGCCGCAACGCCTTCGAACATCGCCGAGACCCTGCTGTGGTTCAGGATCGAGGGAGAGGACGGAACAGCGTTTCCCGGCAGATGGCTCACCCGCATCTCCCATGACTACGCGGCCGGTTCAGCGGGCATCGGCCTGTTCCTCTCCCGACAGGTCCGGCCGCGCTCCCGCCGCTTCGTCGAGCTGGAGCCGCCCGGCCCGGACCTCCGACTCCACGACGGCGACACTTGGCCGCTCGCGGTACGTGAACCCCGCACCCACCCCGCTGCTCAGCGCCCTCCCCGGCTCGGCAGGACCAACGTGAGCCGGAGCAACACACGCGTCAGCTGGCGGCGGCCGACTCATCGACGACGGAATCCGGGGCGACAACAACCGCCACTCACCGCTGACACGCTGCGCGGGTGACGGCTGAACCCTCCGCCCACGTGCGCAGATTAAGCGTGGGCGCGTCCGGCCAGCCGCACTTCCGGACGCGCCAACGCTGCTTCTTGGCAGCTGCCCTCGCATCTTGCAGGTCCGCCGGGGCCCCGGCTCATCCGGGGAGACTGAGCTTCGAGGATGCCGGAGACCCTGGAGCCCCTTGGGCAGCCGTGCGAGTCGGCTGCCCAGGGGGCGTCACTGCGGCGGCTCAGCACCCCCTCGGAAGGACGGGAAGCCAGTGGTGGGTTCCGGCGTCTCTGTTTCAGCGGACGCACTGGGGGAGCCGGTCTCGTCGCGGCTTGCTTGTGCGGACTCGGCGGGTTTGAGCAGCGCCCGCAGCAGCTGAGCCCACCGCAGGCCGATGTCTCTCCTCGTCCACGTCACCAGGCCCGCCAATACGCTGATCAGGACGACGACCGTGCTGGTAAGGCCCAGCGTCACCACGTCAGCCGGCGACTCGATGCCGGCGGCCGGGATGATCTCCCGTCGGCCAGCCGTCATGATCCAGTTGGTCCATGCGACCAGGGCGGTACCCAGGCAGACGAGCGTCACACGCAGCGCGCGAATCGCACGGTGCGCGTGGACACCCACCGTGCCCGGCGCAATCCGCAGCACCTGGGCCGCTTCCGCGTGGGTCATCCCCAGCTCCCAGGTCAGCAGCATCACCTTGCGCTGCTGCAGGGGCAGGTCGTCCCGGGCCTCGGTGCGGGCGTGCCGCAACTCGGCCTCGGCGACGGGGTGGACCGCCAGCTCGTCCGCCAGCCGCACGTCCGCGTCGAGCGAGGCGTAGCCCCTGCCCATGGCGTGGCGCTCCACCGCTCGGGTGATCTCGGTGCCCATGCAGGCGTAGACGTAGGCGCGCATGTTGCCGATGGGTTCGGTGACGGCCAGTACGGCTCTGAGGGCGTTGTGCACAACGTCCTCGGGGTCCGCCGAGGACTGCGGGACCCCGCCGTTGCGCAGCCTGCTGCGGGCAAAGCGGATCATCCTCGCGTACCGCTCCTGAACCAGCGCCTCCAACGCCTCGGCGTGCCGCGATCGAGGCATCTCGGGATCAGCCACGCTCTCCCCGCTTCCCTGTCCGGCGAACCTTGCCTGCCTGGACGTTCGACTTCCTCTTCGCGCGGATCATCTCTGCCTTGCCCGCCGCGCGGTTGCGGAACGCAATGCTCTTCAGCAGGCTGCTCAGCGCAGGCGCGAACAGCACCACCAAGAGCACCACGATTCCAAATCCCGTCGACTCCACCGGACCTCCTCCAGTCTGCGGCCCAGCGCCTCACGGTGAAGCAGCGGCGGCCGTACACATGCTGAGAGGCGTTCGGGCAGCCGATTCTTTACACGGCACGAGAAGAAGTCGCCCGGTGAGATCGGGCCCTGGGCGGCGGCGCGGCCCGGAAGCCGGGTCCACCGTGGCGAGTGGAGCGCGCTCAGGCTGTCTGACGACGCAGCACGAGGCTCTCGGGCTCTACGGGCCTGCCGACGACCTACGGTGAGACCACGCCTCGAACACTGTGACACAGCACCCCCGTGACATGCCGTCAGGCCCAGCGCCAGCCGCAGCAGCAGGTGGAGCCCTTGGCCGTGATCAAAGGACAGCACCAGATGCTGCCGCTATGACCAGCGCGGAACGGGATCCGGGCGGGTTCCTCACCATCCGTGCCACGCTCGCCAACCAGGGCGTGGTTCCCGGGCCTCGGCGTCGAGGAGGCATCCCGCTACGGCTGACAGGAGCCGTTGCCCGTCCGCACAGTCCCGCTACCAAGGCGGCAGCGCGCCGAGCGGATCACCGGCAAGACGCAGATGCGCTCTACGCCCGTCTGACCGACCGGCAGCGCATGGCAGTTGTGTCAGCAGATGCCGTGTCCCATGCAGGTCATGTCGCTTTACGCGAGGGCCGAGAGTCTCTGTTGTGTCGCGTTGCAGCGAGGCATGGTGTCCCTTTGTTCTGTACGAATGCGTGACTGAGATCAAGTCTGAATAGGGGTGCTACGTCAGATGGAACGATAGGCGAAGGGGGGATTCTGTGTTCGCAGGAGGAGTTGTGCTGGTCGGACCCTTGTTGATCAGCGCTTCCATCCGCGAGGAGATCGGGGTGGGCGGCGAGGGAACGCGGCAGGCCGCGCCGCCGGACTCCCTCGCCGTGACCGGGCACTGGGCAGATCTCGACCGACAGCGGCGCGTTGCGGTCTACCGTGCGTCGTCGAGCGGTTATGCCGCTGCCCCCGTGGCCCAGACGCGGTAATCGATGGCAGCTCGTCCCAGGACTTCATGAACGTCTTCGGTCGGCGGGACGGGCGTGTGCGACGAGCGAGCGAGGTTCCTGAGGAGGTACTCGCCGGGTGGGCCGGGCATGTCCGGCAGCCCGTCCCGTTCGGCATTGTCGGTGATGTCGGTCCAGAAAGCGGGTGCTCCTGTCGTGTGTTTCGTCAGAACTGCCAGTCGTTCGAGCTGGGTCAGGCTTTGTGGCCCGGTGAGTTCGTAGGTGTCACGGTCGACATGTTGGGTGAGGCAGGTGGCTGCGACGGCGGCGATGTCTTGTTCGGCGACGGCCGGCATCGACGCGTCCGGGTAGGCCAACGGCACGGGCGCTCCGCTCCTGATGGCTGGAAGCCAGGCGAGGTCGTTGGCCATGAAGACGGTGGGCCGCACCCGCACTGTTGGAATACCGCTGGCCTCGACTTGGGCCTCGACTTCGGCGTGAACGGTCTTGATCAAGCTGTTTTGGGTGTCATTGACTGCGGCGGAAGACAGGAGAACGAGTTTCTGCAGGCCCACTTCGGTGGCGGCATCGATGAAGTGGTGGGTGTGGCCGAAAGCCGGGAAGAGGAACGCTGCATCGACGTCGTCGAGGAGGGCTGTCCACAGTTGCGGGTCGGCAAGGTCGGCTCGATGCCAGGTGACACGGCCTTGCGTGCGCGGATGGACGGTTCGCCCGGTAGCGGCGATGTGGTGGTGCTCGGCGAGCTGTCTCACCAGGTGGCTGCCGACGCGTCCGGTTGCTCCGGTGATCAGGATCTTCATGCGGACACTTCCCTGGGTTCTGTCGCTGCAGTGGGTGTGGTCGTGATCTGTGGTTGGCGCAGGGCGAGGAGCGACGCGCTGAGCAGCAGCAGGGCGGTGACGACGGCGGCGACGCTGGTCGCGTGTGTGCTCCACGCGGCCAAGGCCACCGGCATGGCCAGGCCGAGGCTTCCGCCGAGTTGTTGCAGGGTGGTGCCGACAGCTCCGGCGACTCCTGAATGTGGTCCGGCGTCCTGGTTCATGGCGCTGTTCGCGTTCGGCATGACCTGTGAGGTGCCCAGCCCCATCAGCGCCAGGGCCGCGAGGATGGCGGTAACGCCATCCGGAGACAGCGCTAGGACGGCTTGCCCGACACCGATCAAGGCGAGGCCGAGGCCGATGTACCGGGCCGGGGGCAGGGCGGCGTGGAGGCGGCGGGTGATCGCCAGCCCGACCTGGATGGCGGCCGGGTAGATCAGGAACAGCGACCCCGCGGCCAGCGGTGCAAAGTGGTGTTCGTGCTGGAGCGAACCGCTGGCTGCCACGAAGGTTGCGATCGTCGCGATGCCCCAGAGGAAGAGTCCGTAGTAGGCGACCCGCCGCGTCGCGTTCTGGAACAGGGCCACCGGGATCATCGGTGCGGCCGTACGCCGGTCGGTCGCGACGAACAGTCCGACCACCGCGAGGCCGGCGATGGCGAAGGCGGCGGCTTGTCCGGGGGTGTCCACAACGGTGAGGGCCTGAACGATCAGTGCGACGCCGACTCCCAGCACGATCCCACGCCACCAGCCACGCCCATGCCCAGGTGAGGGCTCGACGCGGTCCCTGGCGCATGCGGAGAGGACCAGCGAGACCACGACGAACACGAGGTTGACGTACATGCAGGCCCGCCACCCCGAGACCTGGGTCAGCACGCCGCCGAGGAGCAAGCCGATGGCGGTTCCGCTGCCCATGATCATCCCGAAGATGCCGTACGCCTTGGCGCGACCGTCATCGGGAAACGCTGCCGAGAGTCGTGCCATCGCGGCCGGCGTCATTGCCGCTGCACCGATGCCTTGGGTGAGGCGGGCGCCGATCAGAACCCAGCCGGCATCAGCCGCGCCGCCCACCGCCGACGCGAAGCCGAAGGTCACCAGCCCCAGGGTCATCATGCGGGCGTAACCAGTTGCCTGCGCGATGCGCCCTCCGGCGATCATCAGCGCTCCCGCGGCGAGGACATAGGCGGCCATGGCCCACGCGGCCGCCTCGGTCGACAGCTGCAGATCGGCGGTCATCCCGGGTATCGCCAGCGCCAGGATGGTCGCGTCGACGCCGACCATCAGTTGAGCCGTCACCACGGCCCCGAGAACGAACCACGGTCTTGGTGTGTGCGTCACAGACCCTCCTATGGTTGGTGGCACCAACGCACAGTAGGGTGTTGGTGCCACCAACGCAAGGAGGAGTTGTGGACACGAGCCCGCCCCAGCGGCTTCTGGAGACACCCAGCTGGCTGCTCACCCAGATCGCGACGGCTGCCAGTCGACGCACACGCGAAGTTTTCGACTCGGTCGGAGCCGGGCGCTACCACTACGCGATCCTTTGCGCCGTCGAGGAGTTCGGCCCGTGCAGTCAGGCCGAGATCGGCCGCCGGCTGAACATGGACCGTAAGGACGTCGCCCAGCGCGTCATCGAGCTCGAGGGCCAACGCTGCCTGGAACGTCGGTCCGATCCGGCCGATCCGCGGCGCAACCTCGTCCGGATCACCGCGACGGGGCGAGAACGACTGGACCAGATCCATGGCGAGCTGACCGGCGCGCAGCAGGAACTCGTCGACCCGCTCACCCCGGACGAGCAGGCCAGCCTCATCGCCGCACTGCAGAAGATCCTCGGTCGCTAGAGGCGTCTACAGACTTCAGGCTCAGTTGCACGACCCGTACGGAGCCGTTCCGGAGCGGGCGGCGGGTAGGCGGCGGACGTTGCCGGGGGCTGCGTTCTGTTCCCGTAGACGGACGATCTCGTCGTGCTGTGCGGCCAGGCGCGAGACGGCAGTTCCTTGAATGTGGTGAGCTCGGCAACGGTCTCGTCCCGCTGAGCCTGAAGCTTCCCCGTGATGCTGGACACCTGGAGACTGGGACATGAGGTTCCAGAGGAAGTAGTGGCCAGGTGGGAAGTAAGAGCAACCGCAGCAGG
>NZ_JBEXPR010000032.1:0-85453 GCF_040612135.1 Streptomyces sp. NPDC006458
CACGGGGCCCGAGAAATCCCGTGTTAATCTGGCGGGACCACCCGCTAAGCCTAAATATTCCCTGGTGACCGATAGCGGCATTGGCCCCCCGGCCCTCCCGGGTCTCCCGGGTCTCCCGGCCCTCCCGCCCCCCCAGGGAATGGAACCGGCTGGTTGAAGGTTCACGTACTGCCCGCGGAGGCAGTCTCCGTATCCGTACGACCCGAAGGAAGCCGAGAAACATGCGCGTCGAGATCTGGAGCGACATCGCCTGCCCCTGGTGCTACGTGGGCAAGGCCCGCTTCGAGAAGGCGCTGGAGGCCTTCCCGCACCGGGAGCAGGTCGAGGTCGTGCACCGCTCCTTCGAGCTCGACCCCGACCGCGCCAAGGCCGACGCAGGCCCGGTGATCCCGATGCTCGCCCAGAAGTACGGCCTCAGCGAGGCCCAGGCCGAGGCCGCCGAGGACAACGTCGGCGCGCAGGCCGCCGCCGAGGGCCTGGAGTACCGCACCCGCGGCCGCGACCACGGCAACACCTTCGACATGCACCGCCTGCTGCACTTCGCCAAGGAGCAGGGCCGCCAGGACGAGCTGGTCCAGATCCTGTACCGGGCCAACTTCGCCGAGGAGCGGTCCGTCTTCACCGAGGGCGACGAGCGGCTGGTGGAGCTCGCCGTCGAGGCCGGGCTGGACGCCGGCTCCGCCCGCGAGGTGCTCGCCGACCCGGCCGCCTACGCCGACGAGGTCCGTGCCGACGAGCGCGAGGCCGCCCAGCTCGGCGCGAACGGCGTGCCCTTCTTCGTCCTCGACCGCCAGTACGGCGTCTCCGGCGCCCAGCCCGCCGAGGTGTTCACCCAGGCCCTCACCCAGGCCTGGGGCGAGCGCTCCCCGCTCACCCTGATCCAGGACGACACCGCCGAAGCCTGCGGGCCCGACGGATGCGCGGTGCCGCAGACCTGAAACCCGCAGGTCGGGGCCCATCCATAAGCGTCGCTTCGCGGAACCACGCAAAGAATCGCAATGGACTGACAGGTCTCCACGATCCAGAGTGGTCCCATGGAGACCTTCGAGAGCCTCGTCCGTGCCGAGTTCGCCCCGGAGAACACCTACCTCAACACCGCGAGCAACGGCCTGTTGCCGGCCCGCACCGTCACCGCCCTGCACGACGCGGTGCGCATGCGGGCCGAGGGCCTGCCGCTGGGCCCGCTGTACGAGGACGTGGAGGCCGTGCGCGCCTCGTTCGCCCGGCTGGCCGCGGTCCCCGTCGAGCGCGTCGCGACCGGCGCTTCGGTCGCCGAGTACGGCGGGCTGATCGCCGCCGCGCTGCCCGTCGGTGCCGAGGTGCTCACCGCGGAGGCCGACTTCGCCTCCCTGGTCAATCCGTTCCATATGCGCGGCGACCTCAAGGTGCGGGCCGTGCCGCTGGAGCGGCTCGCCGAGTCCGTCCGCCCGCAGACCGCGCTCGTCGCGGTCAGCGCCGCCCAGTCCGCCGACGGCCGCGTCGCCGACCTGGCCGCGGTGCGCGAGGCGGCCGTGGCGCACGGGGCGCGCACCTACGTCGACGCCTCCCAGTCCGTGGGCTGGCTGCCGCTGGACGCCGGTGCGCACGATTTCGTCGCCGCCGTCGGCTTCAAGTGGCTCCTCGGCCCGCACGGGGCCGCGTTCTGCACCGTGCCGGAGGACTTCGGCGGACTCACCCCGCTGCTCGCCGGCTGGGTGGCCGGTGAACTGCCCTGGGAGAGCTGCTACGGGCCCGTCATCGAACTCGCCCACTCCGCCAGGCGGTTCGACGTCAGCCCCGGCCTGTTCAGCTACGCCGGACTGCGCGCCTCCCTCGAACTGATCGAGGAACTCGGCGTCGACGCCGTCCACTCCCACGACCTCGCCCTGGCCGACCGGTTCCGGGCCGGTCTCACCGCCCTCGGCCACGAGCCGCTGCCCTCGCCCGGCTCGGCCATCGTCTCCGTCCCCGGCCTCGGCCACCGCCAGCCCGGCCTCGACGCGGCGGGCCTCCAGCTCTCGGACCGCGCGGGCAATCTGCGGGCGTCCTTCCACCTCTACAACACCGAAGCGGACGTGGACCGCCTGCTGGACGCGCTGTCCGGCTGACGCGGAAGGGGCCCCGCCGACCACGCCGGCCGGGGCCCCTTCCCTTCATACGACTCGTACGACGCTCAGCGCACGGGCATGAAGTCCCGGGCCCCGATGTACTCCGGCCGCCGCACAGGAGCGGCGAACGGCTCCACCGCCTTGTTCTCCACGCTGTTGAACACGATGAAGACGTTGCTGCGCGGGAACGGCGTGATGTTGTCGCCCGAGCCGTGCATGCAGTTGCAGTCGAACCAGGTCGCCGAACCGGCCCGGCCCGTGAACAGCTGGATGCCGTACGCGCCCGCCATCGCGGTCAGCGCCTCGTCGGACGGGGTCCCGGCGTCCTGCATCTGGAGGGACTTCTTGTAGTTGTCCTCGGGCGTGGCCCCGGCGCAGCCGAGAAACGTCCGGTGCGAGCCCGGCATGATCATCAGGCCGCCGTTGGTGGCGTGGTTCTCGGTCAGGGCGATCGAGACGGAAACGGTCCGCATGTTCGGCAGGCCGTCCTCGGCGTGCCAGGTCTCGAAGTCGGAGTGCCAGTAGAAGCCGCTGGCCCCGAAGCCGGGCTTGACGTTGATCCGCGACTGGTGGACGTAGACGTCGGAGTCGAGGATCTGCCGGGCCCGGCCGACCACCCGCTCGTCGCGCACCAGCGCCGCGAACACCTCGCTGATCCGGTGCACCTCGAAGACCGAGCGGATCTCCTTCGAGCGCGGCTCCACGATCGAGCGCGCGTCCGCGCGGATCGCCGGGTCGGCCACCAGTCGCTCCAGCTCCGCGTGGTAGACGGCGACCTCGTCGTCGGTGATGAGCTGCTCGCAGGTCAGGAAGCCGTCGCGCTCGTAGGCCTGGAGCTCGGCCGCCGCGACGGGGCCGGGCGTGTCGGGGCCGCCCCAGACCACGGGGTCCTGGCGTGGCACGGTCACCTCGGTGGTGCCGCGGGTGGGGTACAGGTCGGTGACGGTGGTCATGCGGTCACACCTCCTCGGGCTCGGTGAGCAGGGGGTAGACGCCGTTCTCGTCGTGGTCCTCCCGGCCGGTGACGGGCGGGTTGAACACGCAGATGCAGCGGAAGTCCTGAAGGACACGCAGCGAGTGCCGCTCGTGCCCGTCCAGCAGGTACATGGTCCCGGGAGTGATCGAGTACGTCGTCCCGGTCTCGTGGTCGGTGAGTTCGGCGGCGCCCTCCACGCACACGACGGCCTCGACGTGGTTGGCGTACCACATCGACGTCTCCGTCCCGGCGTACAGGACGGTCTCGTGCAGGGAGAACCCGACCCTTTCCCTGGCGAGGACGATGCGTTTGCTCTCCCAGGTCCCGGACGCGGCCTTCACATGGCGGTCGGTTCCCTCGATGTCCTTGAACGAACGGACGATCACGGTGGTGCGGTCCCTCCTGCGTCAGACGGTGATGGCGGGTGCGGTCTCCCGGACGGCGCGGGCGAGCACCCGAAGGCCCTCGTCCAGCTCGTCCGGGGTGATGGTCAGTGCGGGCAGCAGCTTCACGACCTCACTCTCGGGGCCGGAGGTCTCGATCAGCAGTCCCAGTTCGAAGGCCCGCCGGGCGACCCGCTCGGCGCGCGACCTGTCGCGGAACTCCAGGCCCCACACCAGGCCGCGACCGCGGTACTCGCGTACGTCGGCGAGGTTCTCCTCGGTGATCTCGATGAGGGCCTGCTCGATCTGCTCGCCGCGGGTGCGGGTCTGCTTCTCCATGGCGGCGCCGTCGGCCCAGTAGCTCTCCAGTGCCGCGGTGGCGGTGACGAAGGCCGGGTTGTTCCCGCGGAAGGTGCCGTTGTGCTCGCCCGGCTCCCACACGTCCAGTTCCGGCTTGAACAGGCACAGCGACATCGGCAGGCCGTAGCCGCTGATGGACTTGGACACGGTGACGATGTCCGGCACGATGCCGGCCTCCTCGAAGGAGAAGAAGGCCCCCGTGCGGCCGCAGCCCATCTGGATGTCGTCGACGATCAGCAGCATGTCCTGCCGCTCGCACAGCTCGGCCAGCGCTCGCAGCCACTGCGGGCGGGCGACGTTGATGCCGCCCTCCCCCTGCACGGTCTCCACGATCACGGCGGCGGGCTTGTTCAGCCCGGACCCCTGGTCCTCCAGCAGCCGCTCGAACCACAGGAAGTCGGGGACCGTGCCGTCGAAGTAGTTGTCGAACGGCATCGGCGTGCCGTGCACCAGTGGGACTCCGGCCCCGGCCCGCTTGAACGCGTTGCCGGTCACGGCCAGCGAGCCCAGCGACATGCCGTGGAAGGCGTTGGTGAACGACACGATCGCCTCGCGCCCCTTCACCTTGCGGGCCAGCTTCAGCGCGGACTCCACCGCGTTGGTGCCGGTCGGGCCCGGGAACATCACCTTGTACGGCAGGTCCCGCGGCCGCAGCACCAGGTCCTGGAAGGTCTGCAGGAACGCGCGTTTGGCCGTGGTGGACATGTCGAGGCCGTGGGTGACGCCGTCGCGCTCCAGATAGTCGAGCAGCGCCCGTTTCAGAACGGGGTTGTTGTGCCCGTAGTTCAGCGAGCCCGCGCCGGCGAAGAAGTCGAGGTACGCGTGGCCGTCCTCGTCGTACATACGGCTGCCGCGCGCACGGTCGAAGACGGTGGGCCAGCCGCGGCAGTAGCTGCGCACCTCGGACTCAAGGGTCTCGAAGACGCTGAGGTCGGGCTGGGTGATGGTCACGGCGATTCGCTCCTCAATGCGACGGAAGGGTCAACGGGAATGCGACGTAGCGGCCAACGGGCCGATGCGGTAAAGGACTTCGGGGTCGTGCGGGCCGTCCGGGAACTGCTCCCGGTCGAACAGCACCTCTCTCTCGACCCGGGCGCCGTGCCGCTCGGCGAACGAGGCGAACAGCCGCTCGGAGGCGGTGTTGCCCGGGGTGATGGTGGTCTCGACGCACAGGACGGTCCGCTCGTCCGCGATCCGCTCGACCAGGGCGTCGAGCAGTCGCGCGGCCAGTCCCCGGCCCCGGTGCCCGGCGTCGACGGCCACCTGCCACACGAGCAGCGTCCCGGGCCGGTCCGGCCGCAGATACCCGGTCACGAAGCCCACGGGCTCCCCGTCCTCGTCCCGTGCCACCGCCGACGTGGCGGCGAAGTCACGGCACCACAGCAGATAGCTGTACGACGAGTTCAGATCGAGGTTCCCGGATTCCTTGGCGAGCCGCCAGAGAGCGGCCCCGTCGGAAACGTCCGGGCGGTCGACAATCAGGTCTGCGAGGTCTGCGGGTGCGGCGGTCATGCGGATTGAATTTAGCGAGGCAAATTGAAAATTGCATCGCCGGACGCCCTTGGGTCGCGCCGGGGTTCGTGTTATCACGCGGGCGCGAGTGTTGGGGTCATTTGGGGCGATATGCGCCCGGTGAAAAGGCGCATACGGGACTCCATGTGGAGCGTGTCACACCCGTCACACGTTCACAGAATCTTGGCGTTTACGTCAATCGAAAGCGGGCAGGAGATTATGGGCGGCTAAGCTCGACGGAATTCTGTTGTTCATTTGGAATTCGACCGGAGGGGAATTCCGGAAAACGTGCCGAGAATCCCGCGCACCGTCCCGTGGCCACCGGGCCCTTGGTTACCGGGCCCTTGGTTACCGGGCCGCGCCCAGCGCCGCGAGGCTCCTGCGGGCGACCTCCACCGACGCGTCGGCCCCGGTGTGGTTGACCCGGATCATCTCCCCGGCCGGCGCGCCCCCGCCCGCCGCCAGCGGCACGCCCGGGTCGGCCGCCACCGCGCGGGCGACCAGTTCGGCGGCGTCGCGCCCGGCCGGCACCCGCAGAGTCGTCGCCACCGGCGCCGAGTCGCGGACCTCGTACATGTACGGCTCCAGGCCGACGGCGGACGCGCCCTCCCGCACCGCCGACGCCTGCCGCCCGGTGACGGGCCATCACCGTCTCCAGACCGTGCGCCTCGATCCGCTCCCAACACGCCTCCAGCGCGAGCATCTCCAACTGCGCGGGCGCGTGCGGCAGGGCCTTGCGGCCGGCGTCGAGCCGGCGCTCCTTCCAGTCCAGGAGGGAGAGAGCGGCAGCAGCGCCTCGCCCTGCATGATCACGACGTCCTGCCTGGTGCCCAGCAGCCGTGCCACCCGGTCCTCGATCGCGGCGAAGCGGGCGGTGGTCAGCGGGGCGAGGTCCAGGAGGGGGTGGGTCACGGCGGCGCTCTCTTCACTCACGGGACGGCTCGGCTGCGGCCGAACCCACGGCCCGGCCCGGCCCCGAGCCCAGTAGTCGCCGCAGACTCTCATCCGTGCCCGTCACGCCCCGCTCGCCGTCGACTTCTTAGGTCGGACGGCCATCAGACCATCGGATTGATTTGAGGAACCCAAACATCTCCTTATAATCGGGACGCACAGTTTCCTAACAGGAGGTCCACCCGTGAACACCGTCATGGGCCGCCGGGCCCGCGCCCTGGCCGCCATCACCGCGACGGCCGGGCTGGTCCTCGTGGCCGGCTGCTCCTCCGACGACGACGGCGGCAGCGGTGCGAAGACCGCCGCCGGTGGCGTCGAGCTCGTCAAGGCCGGTCAGCTCACCACCTGCACCCACCTGCCCTATCCGCCCTTCCAGTCGGAGATCGACGGCAAGGTGCAGGGCTTCGACGTCGCGCTGATCGACCTCGTCGCCGAGGACCTCGGCGTGCAGCAGGAGATCCTCGACACACCGTTCGAGAACTTCAAGACCGGTGCCTTCCTGAACTCCGGCGAGTGCGACCTGGCCGCGGCCGGCATGACGATCACCGACGAGCGCAAGAAGAACGTCGACTTCTCCGACCCGTACTTCGACGCCACCCAGGCGGTCCTCGTCGACAAGGAGAGCGGTATCTCCTCCTTCGCCGACATCAAGGACCAGAAGGTCGGCACCCAGGCGCAGACCACCGGCGAGGACTACGCCAAGAGCAAGGGCCTCGACCCGGTCTCCTTCGAGTCCTCCGACGCCGTCCTCAACGGCCTGCGCACCGGCCAGGTCAAGGCCGTGATCATCGACTACCCGGTCGTCCAGGGCTGGCTGAAGGACAAGGCCAACGCCGACGCCTTCCAGGTCGCCGAGCAGCTCAACACCGGTGAGCAGTACGGCTTCACGGTGCAGAAGGGCAACGCCAAGCTCCAGCAGGCCATCGACAAGGCCCTCGCGGACGCCAAGGCCGACGGCACGTACAAGAAGCTGTACGAGCAGTGGATCGGCCCCTACGACGAGTCCGCCGCCTCCCCGGCCGCTTCCTGATGGCCGACGCGGACGTACAGCTCCAGCCGAGGAAGAAGGGCCTGACCCGGCGGCAGAAGCAGCGGCTGTCACGCGGCACCCAGTACGTGGTGTTCGTGGCGGCCGTGCTCGCCGTCGTGCTCGCGGCCGACTGGGACCGGCTGAAGAACCAGTTCGCGCAGGGGGACATCGCCCGGGAGATGTTCCCGGACGTCATCACCACGGCCCTGAAGAACACGGTCCTGTACACACTGTCCGGCTTCGCCGTCGGCATCGTCCTCGGGCTGGTCGTCGCGCTGATGCGGCTGTCCCCGGTGCGGCCCTACCGCTGGGTCGCCGGCGTCTACATCGAGATCTTCCGTGGTCTGCCCGCCCTGCTGATCTTCGTCTTCATCGGCGTCGCCGTGCCGCTGGCCTTCCCGGGCACGGAGATCCCCGGCGGGACGTACGGCAAGGTCGCGCTCGCGCTCGGCCTGGTGGCGGGCGCCTACATGGCCGAGACCTTCCGCGCGGGCATCCAGGCCGTGCCCAAGGGGCAGATGGAGGCGGCCCGTTCGCTGGGCTTCTCGCCCGCCCGGGCCATGGTCTCGATCATCCTGCCGCAGGCCTTCCGGATCATCCTGCCGCCGCTGACGAACGAACTGGTCCTGCTGTTCAAGGACTCCTCGCTCGTGCTGTTCCTCGGCGTCACGCTGGAGGAGCGCGAACTGACCAAGTTCGGCCGCGACCTGGCCAGCACCACCGCCAACTCCACACCGATCCTCGTCGCCGGCCTGTGCTACCTGCTGGTCACGATCCCGCTCGGTTTCGTCGTACGCCACATGGAGGCGAAGGCACAGGAGGCCGTCAAGTGAGCCGACCCGAGATCGAGATCCGCGGCCTGCACAAGTCCTTCGGCGGCAACGAGGTGCTGCGCGGCATCGACCTGGAGATCGGCCAGGGCGAGGTCGTCTGTGTCATCGGCCCCTCCGGCTCCGGCAAGTCGACGCTGCTGCGCTGCGTGAACCTGCTGGAGGAGCCCTCCAAGGGGCAGGTGTTCGTCGGCGGCACCGAGGTCACCGACCCGGACGTCGACATCGACGCCGTGCGCCGCCGCATCGGCATGGTCTTCCAGCAGTTCAACCTCTTCCCCCATCTCACGGTGACCGAGAACCTCACGCTGCCGCAGCGCCGGGTCCTGCGGCGGGGCAAGGCGGAGGCCGCCCGGGTCGCCGCCGAGAACCTGGAGCGGGTCGGCCTCGCCGAGAAGGCGGACGCCTACCCGTCCTCCCTCTCCGGAGGCCAGCAGCAGCGCGTCGCCATCGCCCGCGCGCTGGCGATGGGCCCCGAGGTGATGCTGTTCGACGAGCCGACGTCGGCGCTGGACCCGGAGCTGGTCGGGGACGTGCTCGCGGTCATGCGGATGCTGGCCGACGAGGGCATGACCATGATGGTCGTCACCCATGAGATGACCTTCGCCCGCGAGGTCGCCGACCGGGTGGTCTTCATGGACGGCGGCGTGGTCGTCGAGGACGGCCGCCCCGACCAGGTCATCGCCCGCCCCCGCCACGAACGCACCCGGCACTTCCTCTCCCGCCTCCTGGACCCGGCCATGGCCGAGGTGGAGGAGGGTACGGGCGACCAGGTGGGCAAGAGCGACTGACGCCTCACTATCGTGCGGTACATGAGCGAACGCGCGGTGCTGCACGTGAAGGGCCGGATCCTGGTCGGCCCCGACGAGGTCCGGGACGAACTGTGGGTCGTCGACGGACGGATCTCCTACGACCGTCCCGTCGACGCCCGTGACGTGACCACGGTCGAGGGCTGGGCCCTGCCCGGCCTGGTCGACGCGCACTGCCATGTCGGCCTGGACGCGCACGGCGCGGTCCCGCAGGACGTGGCCGAGAAGCAGGCGCTGACCGACCGCGAGGCGGGCACGCTGCTGATCCGCGACGCGGGCTCGCCCTCCGACACCCGCTGGGTCGACGACCGTGAGGACCTGCCGAAGATCATCAGGGCGGGCCGGCACATCGCCCGCACCCGCCGCTACATCCGCAACTACGCCTGGGAGATCGAACCGGAGGACCTCGTCGCGTACGTCGCCCAGGAGGCCCGGCGCGGCGACGGCTGGGTCAAGCTGGTCGGCGACTGGATCGACCGCGACCTCGGCGACCTGTCCGCGTGCTGGCCGCGCGAGGCGGCCCGGGCGGGCATCGCGGAGGCCCACCGCCTGGGCGCCCGGGTGACCGCCCACTGCTTCGCCGAGGACTCGCTGAGGGATCTGGTCGAGGCGGGCATCGACTGCGTCGAGCACGCCACCGGCCTGACCGACGAGCTGATCCCCCTCTTCGCCTCCCGCGGGGTCGCCATCGTCCCGACCCTGGTCAACATCGCGACCTTCCCGGGCCTCGCCGACGGCGGCGAGAGCAGGTTCCCGCGCTGGTCGGCCCATATGCGCCGGCTCCACGAACGGCGCTACGACACCGTCCGCAACGCCTACGACGCCGGTATCCCCGTCTACGTCGGCACCGACGCCGGAGGCAGCCTCCCGCACGGCCTCGTGGCGGCCGAGGTCGCCGAACTGGTGACCGCCGGCCTGCCCCCGGTCGACGCCCTCGCCGCGACGACCTGGTCGGCCCGCACCTGGCTGGGCCGCCCCGGCCTCACCGAGGGTGCCCCGGCCGACCTCGTCGTCTACGACACGGACCCCCGCGCGGACGTCCGCGCACTGGCGGCCCCGCGCCGGATCGTCCTGAACGGCCGGGTCACGGCCTGATCCGGGCCCTCGCGCCGAGGCCGGCTGACCGTTACCGGCCCCGGCGGGCCCTCGTTGTGCACTCCCGCCCCCGCGCCTCCCCGTCGGCCTGCCGATTCGCCGCAGGGGGGCATGAGGGTGAGGGCCGGGAACACCCGTGCCGCATAAATCGAAAACGCGGGCGGAAACCCCGCGATGGAGTGAAGTGACGGAGGATCGCCGCCCGTTCACTCTCAGTGCGTAATTCTTGCGTGGTCCCAAGCACGTCTCCTCTGGGGGTCCCACGAAGTGAACGGCACCAATCTCCGCCTGCCCGCACGCAGACTCGCCGCCGCCGCGGCGGCCACGGCCCTGGTCGCGGGTCCCGTGGCCCTGGCCGGTGCGGGCCCCGCCCACGCGACCCCGGACCAGGGCCGCGCGAGCGCCGTCGTCCTGCGCACCGGGCTCGACGTGGCCCTGCTGAACAAGACCGTGAACGTCCCGCTCGCGGTCTCCCTCAACGAGGTCCAGGCCCCGCGAAGCGCCGAGAAGACCGCCCTGACCGCGCGACTGGACGGCGTCGACGGGGGCAAGCCCTTCAGCGTGCTCAGCGCGCGGGTCGCCGAGGCGAAGGCCACGGTCGTCGACGACAGGGCCGAGGCCAGCAGCCGTCTCGCCCACGCCAGGCTGCACGTCCCCGGCCTGCCGCTGCTCTCGGTGATCGAGGTCGAGGAGGTCACGTCGAGCGCGGTCTGCGAGACGGGCGGCACCCCGGCCGCCGAGGCGAACGTCCTCGGCGCGGTGACGGTCCTCGGCAAGCGGGTCACCCTCACCGCGGGCGGCACGACCGACGTCCAGGTGCCCGGGGTCGGCGAGGTGAAGCTCGACCTCTCGAAGCGGGAGACGACCTCCCGCACGGCCGCTGCCACCGCCCTCGAACTCACCGTCTCCATCAACCCGCTGAAGCTCAACGTCGCCGAGGTCGAAGGCGTCCTGACCCTCGCCGAGTCCACCTGCGAGACCCCGCCGGCCGCGCAGACCCCGCCGCCGTCCCCGGCCTCCGAGGTCGAGCCCCAGGGCGCGCCCGAGGAAGCCAACCTGGCGGAGACGGGAGGGAGTTCCACGACGCCCTATGTCGCGGGCGGCGCGGTGGCCCTGCTCGTGCTGGGCGGGGGAGCGGTCGTGCTGGCGAGGAGGAGAGGCTGAGGAGCTGAGGGGGCCCGAGCGGGCGCCGGAGGGCGATCCGGTGCCCACTGCTCGGCGGGCTGCCGGGTCGGTGCCTGCCGTTCGCCCGGCAGGAGACGGGCCCGTCGGTCTCTCACGCGGTGACCGGCTCGCCGGACGCCCGGCTGTCCGGCTGTCCGGTCGGTGTCCGGGCTCGGCCGACTGCACGCTCGCCGTTCGCCCGGCTGCCCTGTCGTCGCCCACCTCCCAGCCGACGGTCACGGGCGGCGGGAGGGTTCAAGGACGGGGGTCCAGGGGGCGGAGCGCCATGGGGTTCAGCCGAGGGCGGCCTTGAGCGCCGTGAGGAAGCCGGTGGTGGTCGCCCGGTCCCGGACGGCGACGCGGAGCCAGTCGGTATCGAGGCCGGGGAAGGTGTCCCCGCGGCGTACCGCGTAGCCGAGCTGACGCAGACGCGCTCGGATCCGCGCCGCGTCCGGCAGCCGGACCAGCACGAAGGGTCCCTCGGCGGGCCCAGCGACCCGCACGCCCGCCCCGGCGAACGCCTCCAGGCCCGCCACCAGATGGGCCCGGTCCGCCGCCACGCGGTGCGCCGCGTGGGCCGCCTCGGCGAGCGCCCGGGGCGCCATGCACGCCTCGGCCGCCGCGAGCGCCGGGGAGGACACCGGCCACAGGGGCTGAGCCCGCTCCAGTTCGCCGACGATCTCCGGCGAGGCCAGCACATAGCCGACCCGCAGCCCCGCCAGCCCCCAGGTCTTCGTCAGACTCCGCAGCACCACGAGCCCCGGTACATCGGTGCGCCCGGCGAGCGCCTCCCGCTCACCCGGCACGGCGTCCAGGAACGCCTCGTCGACCACCAGGGTCCGGCCGGGCCGGGCCAGCGCGGCGATCGCCGCGGCGGGATGCAGCACCGACGTGGGATTCGTCGGATTCCCGATCACCACCAGATCCGCGCCCTCCGGCACCAGCCCGGGATCCAGCCGGAACCCGTCGGCCTCCCGCAGCAGCACCCGGTCCACGGTGTGCCCGGCGTCCCGCAGCGCGGCCTCGGGCTCGGTGAACTGCGGATGCACCACCACCGGCTGCCGCACCTTCAGTGCCCGCGCGAGCAGCACGAACGCCTCCGCGGCACCGGCCGTGAGCAGCACCCGCTCCGGCGGGAGCCCGTGCCGCGCCGCCACCGCCGCCCGCGCCGCCCGACCGTCCGGGTAGGCCGCCAGCCCGGCCAGCGATCCGGCGATCACCTCCCGGAGCCAGACGGGCGGGGTGCCCGTACGGACGTTCACGGCGAGATCCACCAGCCCGCGCCCCTCGTCACGGACCTCCACGTCCCCGTGGTGGCGCAGATCGTGCCCGCCGCCGTCCTCAGTGCGCATGCGCGTGCCCACCGTGATGGTGGTGCCCGTGACCGTGCCCGTGCGGGTGGTGGCCGTCGTCGTCCGGGTGGAAGTGCGGCTGCTGGGGCATCCCCACCTTGTCCTCGAAGCCGGGCAGCGCGATCCGGTACACGCACGAGTCGCAGTTCATCCGCAGATCGCCCTCCAGGGCCTCCCGGTACCGCTCCATCACCAGATCCAGCAGCTCCGGCTCGGGCCCGATGACGTCGGCCGAACGCACCTCGGCCTCAGGGTGCTCCCCGGCCCAGGCCGCCGTCTGCTCGCGCACCCGGTCCGGCAGGATGCCCGTGAACAGGAAGTAGGGCAGCACGACGACCCGCCGGGCACCCAGCTTCACGCACCGGTCCAGCCCGCTCGGCACGTCCGGCGCCGCCAGCGACACGAACGCCGTCTCCACGCCCGCGAACCCGCGCCCCTCCCACAGCAGCCGGGCCGCCTTGTGCACCTCGGCGTTGGCGTCCGGGTCGGTCGAGCCGCGCCCCACCAGCAGTACGGTCACCTCGGCGCGGTCCCAGTCGCCGAGCACCTCCGCCAGCCGCCGCTCCAGCACGTTCAGCAGCGACGGGTGAGGGCCGAGCGGACGGCCATAGGTGTACGAGATCCCGGGGTGCCGCTCCTTCTCGCGGGCCAGCGCCGCCGGGATGTCGCCCTTGGCGTGCCCGGCGGACACCAGCATCAGCGGCACCGCCGCGAACCGCCGTACGCCCCGCTCGACCAGCTCGGTCACCGCCTCGCCCAGCGGCGGCGGCGACAGCTCGATGAAACCGCCCGCGACGGGCAGTTCGGGGTGGCGGCGGCCCAGCTCCCGCACGAAGTCGCGGAAGGCCTCCGCTCCGGCGTCGTCCCGGGTGCCGTGTCCGGCGATCAGCAGGGCGGGCGGCGGGGTGGTCACAGGGTCTCCTCGGTGTGCGGAACAGGGTGGTACAGAAGGGCGTTCAGCGCGGCCGACGCCACCGCCGAACCGCCCTTCTCGGACACGTTGCTGACAGCGGGCAGCCCGCTCTCGCGCAACGCGGCCTTGGACTCGACCGCGCCGACGAACCCGACGGGCAGTCCGATGACAAGGGCCGGGGCGGCGTCCAGCGTCAGCAGCTCCTCCAGCGCGGTCGGCGCGTTGCCGATCACCCAGAGGGCACCCGGGCCGACCTGCTCGTAGGCGAGCCGGATCGCGTGCGCCGAACGGGTCAGCTCCGGGCCGGCCACGGCGTCCCCGAGCCGGCAGACGGTCTCCCGGCGGGTGATGCCGGCCGCCACCATCTCGACGTCCACGACCACGGGAGCCCCGGAGTGCAGCGCCGTGTGCGCCTTCGCCAGCTCGCCCTCGTCCATGACGAGATCGTCCGCGTACTCCAGGTCGGCGGCCGAGTGGACGACCCGCTCCACCACCGCCCGGGTCAGCGGCGGGAAGTGCGAGGTGTCCAGCCGGGCGCGCAGCCGACGGTAGGACTCCACCTCGATCGGGTGGACGACGCGATTCACTTCGGCTCCTCCTGCCAGCGGTAGCCGCGCGGCGTCACCATGCGCCCCGCGATGTTCCTGGTCGCCGTGTTGCCCACGGTCACGACCGTCATCATGTCGACGGTCGCCGGGTCGAGCGTGCCGAGCGAGGTCACCCGGCTCGACTCGTCCGGCCGGGAGGCGTTGCGCACGACACCGACCGGCGTGGCGGGCGTGCGGTGCTCGGCGAGGATGCCCAGCGCCTTCGGCAGCTGCCAGTCACGGCCGCGCGAGCGCGGGTTGTAGAAGGTGACCACGATGTCGGCCTCGGCCGCCGCCCGCACCCGCCGCTCGATGACCTCCCACGGCGTGTGCAGGTCGGACAGACTGATCGACACATGGTCGTGGCCCAGCGGCGCGCCCAGGATCGCCCCGGCCGCGAGCGCCGCCGTCACGCCCGGCACCCCCACCACGTCGATGTCGTCGGAGGCCTCGGCGAGCGCCGGGGACGCCATGGCGTACACGCCCGCGTCACCGCTGCCGATCAGTGCGACCGCCTGCCCCTTGCGGGCCTCGGCCACCGCCGTGCGGGCCCGCTCCTCCTCGGCGCCGAGGCCCGACTCCAGGACCCGGGTGCCCGGCCGCAGCAGATCGCGGATCTGGTCGACGTACTGGTCGAGGCCGACCAGCACCGAGGCGCGGCGCAGCTCCGCCTCGGCGCGCGGGGTGAGCAGGTCCCGGGCGCCCGGCCCGAGCCCGACGACCGCGAGCCGGCCCCGCCCCGGCCGCCGTACGACGGCGCAGGTCGCCATCGCGGGCCGGGCCGTGGACTTCCGCTTGGGCACGAGCAGTTCGCCCCCGCCGATCAGCGCGGCCGCCTCCGCCACGGACGGCGTCCCCACGGCGGCCAGGGGCGCGTCCGAGGGGTTGGGCACCTCGACGCCCGCCAGTTCCTCGGCCGGGTACGTCACCACCGGCACCCCGAGCCGCGCGGCCGCCCCGACGATCCCCGGCTCCCGCGACTTGGCGTCGACGGTGGCCAGTCCGGCGACGCTGTGCACGGACAGCCCCGCCTCGGCCAGGGTCTCCTCGACCAGCCCCAGCACCTCCTCGACGGGTGCCCCCTTCGAGGCGCCGACCCCGACGACCAGCGTCGGCGGGCGCAACAGCACCTCCCCGGCCGCCGGTTCACCGGCACGGTCGCTCACGCGGACCCGCAGCGCCCCCTCGTCCGAGAGCGGCAGCGGCGGCAGCGGCCAGGCCACCTCCGCCTCCAGCGCGACCGGCTCCCCGTCCAGCAGCGCCCGCGTCACCCCGGCGACATCGCCCTCGAAGGGCAGACCGAGGGTGTCCAGACTCGGGATGCCGACCGCGTCCGTGGCCGTGGTCACCACCGGCTCGGCGGCCAGCGACTCGCCCACCTCACGGGCGAGTTCGTTGGCGCCGCCGCCGTGCCCGCCGAGCAGCGCCACGGCGAACCGCCCGCCCTCGTCGACACACACCACACCGGGGTCGCTCGCCTTGTCGCCCAGCAGCGGCGCCACCAGCCGGACCACGGCACCCGTGGCCAGGAAGCACACCAGCTGCTCGCACTCCGCGAACGCCCGCCGTACGGCGTCGGCGACGGGACCGTCGTACACCCGCGTCCGCTCCGGCCACGCCGCGGCCAGCCGGTCGCGCGCCGCCGCCCCCGCCGCGGTAGCGGAAATGAGGCCGATCACAGGGCAACTCCTTCACTACGGGCCGCGGGACGCACGCCCCACAGCAGAAAAACGGGATTGGCCGCCGCCAGCCGGGTCACCTCGCCCGGCAGCGGCGCCAGACGGGAGGACTGCAGCAGCACGCCGTCGCAGCCGAACCCGGCACCGGTGAGCGCCGCACGCACCGCAGGGACCCGGTCGAGCGCCGCCATGGCGACCACCACCGTGCGCCGCGCCCGGCGCGCGCACGCGGTCACGATCGCGGGCAGTTCGCGCCCGCCGCCGCCCACGAACACGGCGTCGGGATCGTCGAGATCCGACAGCACGGTCGGCGCCGCCCCGTGCACCACGTGCACATCGACCGCGTGCGCGGCCGCGTTGGCACGGACGCGCTCCACACCGTCCGGGGTCTTCTCCACCGCGATGACCGCGGCCCCGAGCCGCGCGCACTCCACGGCCACCGACCCCGAGCCCGCGCCGACGTCCCACACCAGGTCGCCGGGGCGCGGCCCCAGCCGGGCGAGCGCCAGCGCCCGCACCTCGAACTTGGTGATCATCGAGTCGCGGTGCTCGAACTCGCTCTCGTCCAGCGCCCATCCGGCGGGCGGCACCGGCAGCCCGGCATGGGCGCGCACCGGGCCGAGCGCCCGCCGCTCGTCCAGGCTGAGGACGACACTGACCGCGGGACCCCAGTCGCGGGCCGCGGCCTCGGCGGGCGTCACCCGCTCCAGCCGTTCCTCGGGCGAGCCCAGCGCGGTGGCGACCACCAGGACCCGGTCGCAGGACCGAAGCGCCGCACCCAGTTCGGCGGGCCCGGCCCCCGGCCCGGTCAGCACCGCCACCTTCGGGTACGCCCGGCACATCTGCACGGCCGTGCGCGGATCGCGCCCGTGCGCGCTGACCACCACGGCGTCCTCCCACGGCAGACCGGCCCGCGCGAACGCGGTCGCCACCGAGGACACCCCCGGCCGCACGTCCAGCAGCTCCCGCCCGAACCGCTCGGCCAGCGCCCGTACGATCCCGAAGAAGCCGGGGTCGCCCGAGGCGAGCACGACGACGGGCCGCTCCTTGGCGACGTACCCCTCGATCGTGTCGAGCGCGGGCGCCAGCGGACCCAGCACCATGTGCTCGGCGGTCCCGGGCAGCCGTACCGCCTCCAGATGCCGCCGCCCGCCCACGACGAGCTCGGCCCCGGTCAGGACGTCCTCGTCGACCGGCGCCCCGGTCCCCGTGCCGACGACCGTGATCATGTCGAGGCACCTCGTTCGCGCAGCGCCCTGCGGGCCTCCGGGTCGGCCTTGCGGTAGCCGTGGAAGTGGCCCGGGTGGTACAGGTGTGAGCGCGTGCCGTGCGCGTCCAGCGCCGGGCCCACCAGGAACAGGGTGTGCTTCCAGAGCTTGTGCTCCTTGACCGTCTCCTCCAGCGTGCCGATCGTGCAGCGCGCGATCAGCTCCTCCGGCCAGGTCGCCTGGTAGGCGACGACGACCGGGGTGTCCGTCGGGTAGCCGCCCTCCAGCAGCTCCCGCACCAGCTGCCCGCTGCGGGCCGCCGACAGGAAGATCGCCATCGTGGTGCCGTGCCGGGCGAACTCGCGGACCTCCTCGCCGGGCGGCATCGGCGTCTTGCCGCCGCCCAGCCGGGTCAGCACCACCGACTGCGCCACCTCCGGGATGGTCAGTTCGCGCTGGGCGAGCGCGGCCACCGCCGAGAAGGAGGACACGCCCGGCACGATCTCGGTGGCGATACCGATCTCGTGGCACCGGTCGAGCTGCTCCTGCGTGCCGCCCCACAGGGCGGGGTCGCCCGAGTGGATACGGGCCACAAGCAGGCCCTCCCGCCGGGCGCGCCGGTACACGTCGACGACGTCCTCCAGCGACATCTGGGCGGAGTCCAGGATCTGCGCGCCCTCGCGCGCGTGGTCGAGGACCTCCGCCTGCACCAGGCTCGCGGCCCAGATCACGACGTCGGCCTCGGCGATGGCGCGCGCGGCCCGGAACGTCAGCAGATCGGCGGCGCCGGGGCCGGCACCGACGAAGGTCACCTTGCCGGTGGGGGCATCGGCCATGGGAATCGGTCCTCTCCTACGGTCCTGCGGGTTACTGCGGTTGCTGATGGCGGATGTGCGTCGGCGCGGATCGATCCGATAGCAAAGGGCCATGGCGGTCCTTGTCGCGCTCGGCGCGTTCCTGATGACGCTGGCCGGCGGCTGGACGGCGGGCCGGGTCACCGACCGCCGTCACCTCGTTCTCGGCCTGGCCGGCGGCCTGATGCTGGGCGTGGTCGGCCTCGACCTGCTGCCCGAGTCCCTGCGGGCCGCGGGCGACGAGGCGTTCGGCGTACCCGTCGCCCTGCTGCTGTTCGTTGCGGGTTTCCTGTTCGCCCATTCGGTGGAACGTCTGCTGGCCACCCGCAAGGCCGCCCACGGCGGCGCCGAGAACGGACAGCGCACCCCCGAGGTGGGCCTGACGGCAGCCGCCGCGATGGTGCTGCACAGCGCGATGGACGGCGTGGCGATCGGCGCGGCCTTCCAGGTCGGCGGCGGCATGGGCGCGGCCGTCGCGCTGGCGGTGATCGCCCACGACTTCGCGGACGGCTTCAACACCTTCACCCTGACGACCCTGTACGGCAACGACCGCCGCCGGGCCGTCGCGATGCTCGTCGCGGACGCGGCGGCACCGATGGTGGGCGCGGCCGCCGCGTCGTTCTTCACCATCCCCGAGCCGGTCCTCGGCTGTTATCTCGGCTTCTTCGGCGGCGCGCTGCTCTATCTCGCCGCCGCCGAGATCCTGCCCGAGGCCCACCACGCGCACTCGGCCCGGTCGACGCTGCTGTGCACGGTCGCGGGCGCGGGGTTCATCTGGCTGGTGGTGGGCCTCGCCGAGTGACCCGGCGCCCGGGGGACGGGGTCTCACAGCTTGCCGCCCCGCCCGCCCGCGCGCCGCGCGGGCGCGATCAGCGTCGACAGATAGGGCAGCGGCTCGTCGCCGAGCCCGGCCGCCGGGCGGACGGTCTCCTCCGGCAGTCCCAGCGAGGCACCCCACACGGCGTCGTCGATCCGCCCGCTCTCCCGCAGCGCCTCGGCGACCTCGGCGGCCTGCCGCCCGAACTTGTACGCGACGACCGTGCCGGGCCCGGCGAGCGCCTCCTTCAGCACCCGCGACCCCGCGGTCACCGGCACCAGCGTCAGCGGCTCGGTGCCCTCGGTCAGCACGGCGCCGGAACGCGACGCGAGATCCTGCATGGCGGTGATACCGGGCACGGTCTCCACCACGACCCCGGGCACGAGAGCCTCGATGGTCTGCGCGAGGTAGGTGAACGTCGAGTACACGTTCGGGTCCCCGATGGTGGCGAAGGCGACGGTCCCGTGCGCCCGCAGCAGGTCGGCGACCGTGCCGCCCGCCGCGTCCCAGGCGGCTTCCCGGCGCGCCCGGTCGCTGCGCTCGTTCAGCGCGAAGACGACCCGGACGACCTTGTCCTCGGACACGTAGTGCAGCACGGTGGCCTCGGCGCGGCCGCGCTCGCCCCCGTCTTTCCCGTCGGGCCCAGCCATCACCGGCACGACGACCACATCGGCGGCCCGCAGCGCGTTGACCCCCTTGACCGTCACCAGCTCCGGGTCGCCCGGGCCCACCCCGACTCCGATCAACGTGCTGCTCATGACGTCCGGCACCTCTCCACGAACCGACGGGCGACACCGGGCTCGGCGGCCCAGTGCGTGTGCAGATAACTCGCGTGCACACCTTGTTGTACGAAACCTTCGACGCGCCGTTGAGGGGCGCGCACCCCCCATGCCGGAGCCGCCCCGGCGCCCGGCTCGACGACCGTGCGATGGAACTCGTGCCCCCGCATCCGGGTCCCGGCCCCCGCGAGCACACTGTCCGACACGGCGACGGCGTCCCGGTAGCCCAGAGTGAGCCGTTCGCTCATCCGGGCCGTGGCGTCGAGCACCCCGCACATGGGCCGCCCGTCCAGCTCCCGGCACAGATAGAGCAGCCCGGCACACTCGGCGGCCACCGGCGCCCCACCGAGAGCGAGTTCGGCGACGGCCTTGCGCAACGGCTCGTTGGCCGACAACTCGGCGGCGTACACCTCGGGAAACCCGCCCCCGATCACCAGCCCGCGCGTCCCCTCGGGAAGCCGCTCGTCCCGCAGCGGATCGAAGACGACCACTTCGGCACCGGCGGCGGCCAGCAACTCGCTGTGCTCGGCGTAGGAAAAGGTGAAAGCGGCCCCACCGGCAACGGCAACCCTCAGCCCGCCCAAGCCGAAGACGGCCCCACAGCCGCCGACGCCCCTCAGCCCGCCCACGCCGAAGTCGGCCCCACGGCCGCCGGTGCCCTCCAGCCCGTCCGGCGTTTGAGGACGAGGCCGTCCAGGCCGAAGCGGGGGTCCGGGGGCGGCAGCCCCCGGGGTCGGGACGGGAAGGGGCGGCGGGGGCGAGGAGACGACAGCCTCAGCCGCATCCCACGCCGCATCCGACAACACCCCGGCGGTGCGCGCCAGCGCGAAAAGCCCGTCCAGGTCGCACGAGTCAGCGACCTGAGAGCCCATCGCCGCCACGGCCTCCACGGCGGCAGCCCCCCGCTCGGCGACCGGCACCAGCCCCAGATGCCGGGACGGCGTATCCACCTGCGCAACCCGCCGCAGCACCCCGAACACCGGCACCCCGACCGACTCCAACGCCTCCCGCAGCAACGCCTCATGCCGATCGGAGGCGACCTTGTTGAGGATCACCCCCGCGACCCGCACCTCCGGATCCCAGGTCGTGAACCCGTGCACCAGCGCCGCCACGGACCGCGACTGCGACGACGCGTCCACGACGAGCACCACCGGCGCCCGCAGCAGCTTGGCGACCTGCGCGGTGGAGGCCAGCTCACCCTCCCCGGCGGCCCCGTCGTACAGCCCCATCACGCCTTCGACGACGGCGATGTCACATCCACGCGACCCGTGCAGGAACAGGGGAGCGACCAGCCCGGCCCCGCACAGGTACGCGTCGAGATTCCGCCCCACGCGCCCGGTCGCGAGCGCGTGGTACCCGGGGTCGATGTAGTCCGGCCCGACCTTGTGCGGGGACACGGCGAGCCCCCGCGCGGCGAACGCGGCCATCAGCCCCGTGGCAACGGTGGTCTTGCCGCTGCCGGAGGACGGCGCGGCGACGACCAGCCGAGGGACGGAGGACATCACCACTCGATGCCCTTCTGGCCCTTCTGCCCGACGTCCATCGGGTGCTTGACCTTGGACATGTCGGTCACGAGGTCGGCGAAGTCCACCAGCTTCTCCGGCGCGTTCCGCCCGGTGATCACCACATGCTGGCTGCCGGGACGGTTGCGCAGCACGTCGACGACCTCGTCCGTGTCGACCCAGCCCCAGTGCATCGGGTACGCGAACTCGTCGAGCACGTACAGCCGGTACGTCTCGGCGGCCAGGTCCCGCTTGACCTGCTCCCAGCCCTCCCGGGCCTTCTCCTCGTTGCTGAGGTTGTCACCCTGAAGATCGCGCTGCACCCACGACCAGCCCTCGCCCATCTTGTGCCAGTCGACGGTGCCGCCCTCGCCGGAGGCGCCGAGCACCCTCAGCGCGTTCTCCTCGCCGACCTTCCACTTCGCCGACTTGACGAACTGGAACACCCCGATCGGCCACCCCTGGTTCCAGGCCCGCAGCGCCAGCCCGAACGCGGCGGTCGACTTGCCCTTCCCGACGCCGGTGTGCACGACCACCAGCGGCCGGTTCCGCCGCTGACGCGTGGTCAGCCCGTCGTCCGGCACCACACTCGGCTGCCCCTGAGGCATTACGCGGCCCTCCTCTGTACGTCCTTCACCAGTCCGGCGATGCTGTCCGCCCGCAGCTCGTCCAGCGTCACGGCGGTCCCGCCCAGCTCACCCGCGAGCTTCCCGGCGAGCCCCAGCCGCACCGGCCCGGACTCGCAGTCCACGACCACCGAGGCGACCTGGCCGGCCGCGAACAGCCCGGCCGCCTTCGAGGCGAGCAGCAGCGGCTCCGGCCCGCCCGTGGCCCGCCCGTCGGTCACCACGACGACCAGCGGCCGCCGCGCCGCATCCCGCAGCCGCTCCACCCGCAGCACCTCGTGCGCCTTGAGCAGCCCGGCCGCCAGCGGCGTACGCCCGCCGGTCGGCAGCGATTCCAGCCGCGCGGCGGCGGCGTCCACGGACGAGGTCGGCGGCAGCGCCACCTCGGCGCCGGCACCCCGGAAGGTCACCAGCCCCACCTTGTCCCGCCGCTGGTAGGCGTCGAGCAGCAGCGACAGCACGGCACCCTTCACCGCGCCCATCCGCTGCCGCGCCGCCATCGACCCGGAGGCGTCGACCACGAACAGCACGAGGTTGCCCTCGCGCCCCTCACGGACCGCCTGCCGCAGATCGTCCCGCCGCACGACCAGCCCCGGCCCTGACCGCCCGCGCGCCCGCTGATGCGGGGCCGCCGCCTGCACGGTCGCCGCGAGATGCAGCTTCGTCAGCGTGCCGCGCGGCCGCCGGGCCCCGGTCGTGCGCCCGTGCTCGGTCCGCGCCCGCGAGCGCCGCCCGGCGGCACCCTGGCCGATCCCGGGCACGCTCAGCACCTTCGTCCGGAACGGCTCCGAGGCCCGTACCGGGGACTGCTCCGCGCTCCCGGAGGGCTGCGGCTCCCCGCCCTCACCGGCCTCGGGCCGTGCGGCCGTGTCCCCGCCCTGCGGACCGGAGTCGGGCGACGGCTGCCCGCCACCCCCGCCACCGGGACCGTCGGGGTCCGGATCGTCCTCGGGAGACTCACCCGAGAACTCCTCCAGCGTCTGGTCGAGCTTGTCCTCGTCCAGCCCAGGGGCATCGAAGGGTGCACGCCGCCTGCGATGAGGAAGGGCCAGCAGCGCGGCTTGACGCACATCCTCCGCCAGCACATCGCTCCGCCCGTCCCACGCGGCCAGCGCCGAAGCAGTGCGCGCCATCACGATGTCGGCCCGCATGCCGTCCACCTCGAAGGCGGCGCAGGTCGCCGCGATCTGCCGCAGCGCCGCGTCGCCGAGCCGCACCTGCGGCAGCAGCTCCCGTGCCGCGACGATCCGCCGGCGTACGGCGGCCTCCTCGCCCGCCCAGCGCGCCGCGAAGGCAGCCGGGTCGTCGTCGTACGCCAGCCGCCGCCGCACGACCTCCACCCGCTGCTCGGGCTCGCGCGAGGCCGCGACCTCGACGGTGAGCCCGAACCGGTCGAGGAGCTGCGGGCGCAGCTCGCCCTCCTCGGGGTTCATCGTGCCGACGAGCAGGAAGCGGGCCGCGTGCCGCACGGAGACGCCCTCGCGCTCCACGTACGAGGCGCCCATCGCGGCCGCGTCCAGCAAGAGGTCGACCAAGTGGTCGTGCAAGAGGTTGACTTCGTCGACGTACAGGATCCCGCGGTGGGACTGGGCCAAGAGGCCCGGCTCGAAGGCTTTCACGCCCTCAGCCAGGGCACGCTCGATGTCCAGCGCGCCGACGAGGCGGTCTTCGGAAGCGCCGACCGGCAGTTCGACCAGGCGAGCAGGACGGTCGGACCCGCTGCCCGCCTCGTGGGCTCCGTCCGGGCACTCGGGGTCGGGTGAGGCCGGGTCGCAAGAGAAACGGCAGCCGGGTACGACGGCTACCCCCGGCAGCAGCGTCGACAGCGCTCGCACAGCCGTGCTCTTGGCTGTGCCCTTCTCGCCGCGCACAAGGACTCCGCCGACCGCGGGGCTCACCGCGTTGAGGAGGAGTGCCAGGCGCAGGTCGTCCTGTCCGACGACGGCGCTGAACGGGTAGGGCGCGCTCACGCGGTGATCACTCCTTCGGATGCTTCGTGTCGAACGTGCATGTGCCGTGACGGCCCGGCTGTCACGCACAGAGCATGTTCCCCGCCGCTGCGGGGGTGTTCCGGCGCCGGTGTATCAGTGGCGGCGCATCGCAGCTTGCTCCCCGCTGAGGCGGGGGTTTCGGGGAGGTTCACGCCTCCCCCTCCAGATCTCCCTCAAGTTCCAGGTAGGTCGCCCGGAGCCGGTCCAGGGTCTCCTGGTCCGGCTCCGCCCACAGCCCCCGGTCCGCCGCCTCCAGCAGCCGCTCCGTGATGCCGCGCAGCGCCCAGGGGTTGGACTGCCGCATGAACTCCTGGTTCTCCGGGTCGAAGACGTACTCGGCGCTGAGCTTCTCGTACATCCAGTCGTCGACAACGCCCGCCGTGGCGTCGTACCCGAACAAGTAGTCCACCGTGGCCGCCATTTCGAAGGCACCCTTGTACCCGTGCCTCCTCATCGCGCTCATCCAGCGCGGGTTGACCACCCGGGCGCGGAACACGCGGTGGGTCTCCTCGCCCAGGGTGCGGGTCCTCACCTGGTCGGGGACGGCCGAATCGCCCACGTAGGCCTCGGGGTTGGCGCCCGTCAGATGGCGGACCATGGCGACCATGCCGCCGTGGTACTGGAAGTAGTCGTCCGCGTCGACGAGGTCGTGCTCGCGCGTGTCGACATTCTTCGCCGCCACCGCGATCCGCCGGAAAGCCGTCTCCATGTCGCCGCGCGCCGCCTGTCCGTTCAGCCCGCGGCCGTAGGCGTAGCCGCCCCAGACGGCGTACACCTCGGCGAGGTCCGCGTCCGAGCGCCAGTTGCGGGCGTCGATCAGCGGCAGCAGGCCCGCGCCGTAGGCGCCCGGCTTGGAGCCGAAGATCCGGGCCGTCGCCCGGCGGCGGTCGCCGTGCTCGGCCGTGTCCTCGTCGGCGTGGGCCTTCACGAAGTTCGCGTCGGCCGGCTCGTCCAGCTCGGCCACCGCCCGCACCGCGTCGTCGAGCAGCCCGACCACGTGCGGGAACGCGTCCCGGAAGAAGCCGGAGATACGGACCGTGACGTCGATGCGCGGACGGCCCAGTTCCGCCAGGCCGATCACCTCGAAGCCCGTCACCCGCCTCGACGCGTCGTCCCACACCGGACGGCAGCCCAGCAGCGCCAGGATCTCGGCGATGTCGTCGCCCTGGGTGCGCATCGCGGAGGTGCCCCAGACCGTCAGGCCGACGGACTTCGGGTACTCGCCGTTGTCGCTCACGTACCGCTGCACCAGCGAGTCCGCCAGCGACTGGCCGACCTCCCAGCTCAGCCGCGAGGGAATCGCCTTGGGGTCGACGGAGTAGAAGTTACGGCCGGTCGGCAGGACGTTGACCAGACCGCGCGTCGGGGAGCCGGACGGGCCCGCCGGGACGTAACCGCCGTCCAGGGCGCGCAGGATGTGCCCGATCTCGTCCGTCGTGCGCGCGAGCCGCGGCACGACCTCCGTGCTCGCGAACTCCAGCACCTCGACGACGGAAGGGAGTTCGGCGCCCAGCACCTCACGCGCCAGCTCCGGGCCGGCCGCGGCGGCCCAGTCCCGCGCCTCCATGCCCTCGGCGATCCGCCGGCACAGCTGCTCCAGCAGGTCGATGGCGTCGGACGCGGTCCGCGCCGGGCCTTCCACCAGGTCCGTCAGCTCCAACGGCACCTTCACCGGGGCGCCCGGCTCGGCCAGCAACTCCTTCTCGACCAGCCCGAAGTGGGCGGCCAGCGAGGCCCGCAGACCCGGCAGCGCGTTCGCCTTGCCGCCCCACACCTGCGAGGCTCGCAGCACGGCCAGCACGAGGTTCACCCGTGGCTCGCCGACCGGACCCCCGCCCAGGATGTGCAGGCCGTCGCGGATCTGCACGTCCTTGATCTCGCACAGATAGCCGTCGATGTGCATGACGAACTCGTCGAAGTCGTCCTCGTCCGGCTGATCGTCGACATGCAGGTCGTGATGCAGCTCGGCCGCCTTCACCAGCGTCCAGATCTGCGCCCGCACGGCCGGGGCCTTCGTCGGGTCCAGATCGCTGACCAGGGCGTACTCGTCGAGGAGCTGCTCCAGCTTGGCGAGGTCGCCGTAGGTGTCGGCGCGGGCCATCGGCGGCACCAGGTGGTCGACGACGGTGGCGTGTCCGCGCCGCTTGGCCTGGGTGCCCTCGCCCGGGTCGTTGACGATGAAGGGGTAGATCAGCGGGAGTTCGCCGAGGACGGCGTCCGGGGCACAGCCCCCGCTCAGGCCGAGGCCCTTGCCGGGCAGCCACTCCATCGTGCCGTGCTTGCCCATGTGCACGATCGCGTCGGCGCCGAAGCTGTTGTCCAGCCAGCGGTAGGCCGCCATGTAGTGGTGCGACGGCGGCATGTCGGGGTCGTGGTAGATCGCGATCGGGTTCTCGCCGAAGCCGCGCGGCGGCTGGATCATCACGACGACGTTCCCGAACCGGAGCGAGGCCAGCACGATGTCGTCCCCGTCGACGTACAGCGAGCCCGGCGGCTCGCCCCACGCCTGGAGCATGGCGTCCCGCAGCTCGGGGTCGAGCTGGTCGAACCACGCCTGGTAGTCGGCGAGCGGCACCCGCGCGGGCGCGGCCGACAGCTGCTCCTCGGTCAGCCACTCCACGTCGTGGCCACCGGCCTCGATGAGCCGGTGGATCAACTCGTCGCCGCCGGAGGGGTATTCGGTGACGCCGTAGCCGGCGTCCTTCAGGGCGTCCAGCACGCGCACCGCCGACGCGGGCGTGTCCAGGCCGACCGCGTTGCCGACGCGCGAGTGCTTCGTCGGGTAGGCGGTGAAGACCAGCGCGAGCTTCTTCTCGGCGTTCGGCTTGTGCCCCAGTCGCGCGTGCCGTACGGCGATCCCGGCCACGCGTCCGGCGCGCTCCGGGTCGGCGACGTACACCGGGACCTCGGCTCCGTTCTCGTCGACCTGCTCCTTGAAGGAGAACGGCACGGTGATCAGCCGCCCGTCGAACTCCGGGATCGCCACCTGCATCGCCGCGTCCATCGGGGACAGCGCGGCGTCCGACTCGTCCCACGCGGCGCGCGAGGAGGTCAGGCAGAGCCCTTGCAGCACGGGCACGTTCAGGTCGGCGAGAGCGCCGATGTCCCACGCCTCCTCGTCGCCACCCGCGGAGGCCTGCGAGGCGTGCGTGCCGCCCGCGGCGAGGACGGTGGCGACGAGTGCGTCGGCCTTGGCGAGGATCTCGTAGAGCTCCGGGTCCGCACCGCGCAGCGAACCGCAGTACACGGGGAGGGCGTTGGCGCCCCGCGCCTCGATCGCGTCGCAGAGGGTGTCCACGAAGGCGGTGTTGCCGCTCAGCTCGTGGGCGCGGTAGAAGAGCACGCCCACGGTCGGGCGGCCCTCGGCGTACGGACGCGTGCCGTGGACGCCGTACTCCGGCATCTGCTGCGGCGCGGCGAAACCCTCACCGGTCAGCAGCACGGTGTCGGACAGGAAGCGGGCCAGCTCGGTCAGGTTCGCCGAGCCGCCCTCGACCAGGTACTTCAGCGCCTCGGCGACCACACCGGCCGGCACGCTCGACTCGGCCATCAGCTCCGCGTCCGGCACGGCCTCGCCGCCCAGGAGCACGGTCGGGATGCCGGACGCCTTCAGCGCGGCGAGCCCGTCCTCCCAGGCCCGCTTGCCGCCGAGCAGCCGTACGACGGCGATCCGCGCGCCCTCGATCAGCCCCGGCAGCTCCTGCGCGACGTCGACCCGGGTCGGGTTGCCGATCCGGTAGGGCGCGCCCGAGGCGCGGGCCGCCAGCAGATCCGTGTCGGCGGTCGACAACAACAACACTGTGCTCATGCGGGCGCTCCCGGTGGAATGAAAGGCAGTCCTTGCGGCGCGCCGGACTCGATGAGCCGCCACAGCGCGTCCGTGTCCGCGTGCTGTTCGATGAGGTCGCCGAGCCGGTCGAGCTGCTCCTCGCGCAGCGCGGCGAAGGATGTGTCGGGCGCCGGGACGAAGCGGCGGCCCGCGGCGGCGGCGACCTCGCGCAGGAAGGCGCGCCGGAAGCCGTCCGACTCCAGGGCGCCGTGCCAGTGGGTGCCCCAGCTCTGGCCGACCCGGCAGCCGTCCAGGAAGGGTTCACCCCCGCCGATGGAGGCGACCCCGTGGTGGATCTCGTAGCCCTCGACGTGCTCGCCGAGCGCCTCGCCCGTGGGCCTGGTCAGGGTCTTCTCGCGGGCGAACCGCACCCGCACGGGCAGCACGCCGAGCCCCTCGACGTGCCCCTCGCGGCTCTCCACCTCGTCCTCGATGTGCTCGCCGAGGATCTGGAAGCCGCCACAGATGCCGAGGACGGGCCGGTGCTCGGCCGCCCGGCGGACTATGGCCTGCGCCAGCCCCCGCTCGCGCAGCCAGCGCAGCGCCCGGACCGTCCCGCGCGTGCCGGGTACGACGACCAGGTCGGCGTCCGCCAGTTCCTCCGGCCGGTCCACGAACCGCACCACGACGCCGGGTTCGGCGGCGAGCGCGTCCAGGTCCGTGAAGTTGGACATCAGCGGGATCGCGCACACGGCGACCCGCAGCACGTCCTCGCCGACGGGCGCGGCCACGTGCGACTCCCGGACGGCCCCTCGCAGGGAGACCCGCATCCCGTCCTCCTCGTCGATGCCGAGCCCGTGCCGGTACGGCAGCACGCCGTACGTCCGCCGCCCGGTCAGGCCGTGCAGCATGTCGAGGCCGGGCTCCAGCAGGGAGACGTCCCCGCGGAACTTGTTGACGAGGAACCCGGCGATCAGCTCCTGGTCCTCGGGCGAGAGCAGCGCCACCGTTCCGAAGAAGGAGGCGAAGACGCCGCCGCGGTCGATGTCGCCGACGACGAGGACGGGGAGGCGCGCGTTGCGTGCGATCCCCATGTTCACGATGTCGGTCCGGCGCAGATTGATCTCGGCCGGACTGCCCGCCCCCTCACAGATCACCGCGTCATACGTGCCCCGCAACTCGGCCAGACAGTCCAGCACGGTGCCGAGCAACTGCTCCTGCCGTCCGCCGTGCAGCCTTGTCCCGGGGGAGGACCCCTCAGAGCCCCCGAAGAACCCGCGCGCGCTGAGTTCGCCCACCGGCTTGCCGAGCAGCACGACCTGACTGCTCCGGTCGCCACCGGGCTTGAGCAGCACCGGGTTCATCAGCGCGGTCGGCTCGACGCGGCACGCCTGTGCCTGCATGGCCTGCGCCCGCCCGATCTCGGCGCCCTCGCGTGTCACGAAGGAGTTGAGGGACATGTTCTGCGCCTTGAAGGGCGCCACCTTCACGCCCTGGCGCACCAGCCACCGGCAGATCCCGGCGGTGACGACGCTCTTGCCCGCGTCGGAGGTGGTGCCCGCGACGAGGAGACCCCCGCTCATTTCTTCCGCCCCTTCACTACCAGGCGCGCGGCGACTCCCACGCCGAGCGCGAGCCAGCCGACCCGGCGGGAGAGCCGTACCGCCCGGTCGATGTCGGTCACGGCGACGGCCCGTCCCGTCGCCCCGTTGAGCACGGGCCGGTGCTCGACCCGGCCGCCGTAGGACAGGGTTCCGCCGAGCCGTACGCCGAGGGCGCCCGCGAAGGACGCCTCCACGGGACCGGCGTTGGGGCTCGGGTGCTTCGCCGCGTCGGCCCGCCAGGCGCGTACGGCACCGCGCGGGTCGGTTCCCGCGGCGGCGGCCAGTACGGCGGTCAGCCGCGCGCCGGGCCAGCCCAGGAGGTCGTCCAGCCGGGCGGAGGCCCAGCCGTAGCGCAGATGGCGCGGTGACTTGTGGCCGACCATCGCGTCGAGGGTGTTGACCGCGCGGAAGCCGAGCAGTCCCGGCACTCCGCCGAGGGCGCCCCACACCAGCGCGCCCACGACCGCGTCGGAGGTGTTCTCGGCGACCGACTCCACGACCGCGCGGGCGATCCCGTCGGCGTCCAGCGCCTGCGGGTCGCGGCCGCACAGGTGGGGCAGCCGGGCGCGGGCGGCCGTCACATCGCCCTGCTCCAGCGACCGGCCGATGGCCCGCGCTTCCCGGGCGAGCGAGGTACCGCCGACGACGGCCCAGGTGGCGGCGGCGGTCAGCGCGACGGAGGCGGCGGGGCAGGGGCGTACGGCACGGGTGGCCGCGGCGCCGAGGGCGACCGCGCCGCCCACGCACACGGCGGTGTGCAGGGCGCCCCAGCCGCGGTGGTCGCGCCAGAGCAGCCGTTCCACGGCACCGGCGGCACGGCCGAACGCGGCGACCGGGTGCCCGCGGCGGGGATCGCCGAGCAGGAGGTCACCGAGGAGGCCGGCGGCGGCGCCGTACGCGAAGTCGCGATCGGCACGCATCGGGCTCAGCCGGCCGTGGGGGCGGGTGGAGCAGGGGTGATGGACCGCGAACGGCAGCCGCGCATGGCGATATGTCCTCACTCAGGGTGTCCACGCCCTGGTTCGACGAGACCGGCGGTGAGAGTTCCTGGCTCCCGGGGATGACTACCCCGGTGACAGTGGCGGGACCGCGCCGGATTCGCACCGGCTTCCTCTTCTGCCGCCGTACATGGCTCGGGCAGTCCACCACGGCCCTCGAACACCCGTCAACTCACCGTTGACCTGCGAGGCTGGAGTGTGCCGAGGCCCACACCGCCACCATGGCCCGCGGCGCTCTGTGGGCCGACTCGCGCGGAAATGCCCTCTGCCCGGGCGGTATTCCGCGACCGGCTGATGTGACGCTCCGTCACCACCGTCCGTCGTGCGTGGGAAGGCCGACCGGTTGGTCGTTCGGCCAGTCGTTCGGCCAGTCGTTCGGCCAGTCGCTCGGCCGGTCGCTCGGCGGGAGAACCGGCCGGTGGAGGCCGGTAAAGGCGTTGTGGATGCGTGAGGGGGCCGTCGCGGACTCTTCTGTCCGTGACGGCCCCCTCACAGGGCCCGGCGTCGGTACCGGGCGTCAGGCCATGATCAGGTAGATGCCGTAGCCGACGGCCGCCGCGCACGCGGCGAAACAGGCGTACGCACCGGTCACGGCCAGTGCCGCGGACCCGCCCTGCTCCTGTGCCCGCTCCTGGCGGGAGAGGCCGACGACACCGAGGGTGAACAGGCCCACGAGGGCCACGGTGACCACGAGGCTGACGCCGAACACGGAGCCGAGGGCCGCCCAGTCGATCTTCATGCTGCTGTTTCCTTCGTACCGGGGTGGTCGGGGCTCAGGCCGATGCCTGCGAGGTGGCCGGTCCGACGGCGCCCGCAGGGGCGGGGACGACGACCGGCGCGTCGACGACGGCGGTGTTGGTGCCCGCCGGCGGCGGGGTGACCATGGCGATCGCGGTGGTGACCACGCCGGCCGGTTCCTCGGCGTCGTTGACGTTGGTGTGGTCGATGACCTCGCGGCGGGAGAGCTTCCAGATGGCGGCGCTGGAGCCGACCAGGAAGACGGCCACGAGCGCGGTGCCCCAGGCGCCGAAGCCGGTGACCCACTCGGCGAGCGCGCCGACCAGCGCGGCGGCCGGCAGGGTCAGGCCCCAGGCGACGAACATGCGGGTCGCGGTGGACCAGCGGACCACACCGCCCTTGCGGCCGAGGCCTGCGCCCATCACGGAGCCGGAGACCGAGTGCGTGGTGGAGAGCGAGAAGCCCAGGTGGGAGGAGGCCAGGATGACCGTCGCGGCGCTGGTCTGGGCGGCGAAGCCCTGCTGCGGCTGGAGGTCGGTCAGGCCCTTGCCCATGGTGCGGATGATGCGCCAGCCGCCGAGATAGGTGCCCAGGGCGATGGCCAGGCCCGCCGAGAGGATGACCCACAGGGGCGGGTCGGAGTCGGGGGCGAGGGAGCCGCCGGCGATCAGCGCGAGGGTGATGATGCCCATCGTCTTCTGGGCGTCGTTGGTGCCGTGGGCCAGCGAGACCAGGCCGGCGGAGGCGATCTGCCCCGCGCGGTAGCCCTTCGCCGAGGCCTTGCCGTCGGCCTTCCTGCCCAGGACGTAGGTCAGCCGTGCGGCGAACATCGCCGCCATGCCCGCGACCAGCGGGGCCGCGATCGCCGGGATGAGCACCTTGGTGACCAGCACGTCGCCGTGCACGGCGCCCGCGCCCGCCGAGGCGATGGTCGCACCGATCAGACCGCCCATCAGGGCGTGCGACGAGGACGACGGCAGACCGACGAGCCAGGTCAGCAGATTCCAGAGGATCGCGCCGACCAGGGCGGCGAAGATGACCTCGGGACGGATGCCTGATTCGTCGACCAGACCCTTGGAGATCGTGTTGGCGACCTCCACGGAGAGAAAAGCACCCACAAGGTTGAGGGCGGCGGACATGGCCACCGCGACCTTGGGCTTGAGCGCACCGGTCGAGATGGTGGTGGCCATCGCGTTGGCGGTGTCATGAAAACCGTTCGTGAAATCGAACGCGAGTGCGGTTACCACCACAATCGCGAGGATCAGTGAGAGGTTTTCCATTTACCCAGGCAATCGTTCGAAGGTCATTGGCCCGTCGAACGTACGTAACCCAGGTGAACGGCAGGTGAACTGGGTAGGGCTTCAGGATGTCCGCAAATGGGAGCAAGGGCTCCTGTATCGGGTGGCGTCGGAGGCCAACTCCGGAAACACCGGCCTCGGGCCCTGCGGGCGGACCGCCGCAGCCGGGTCACAGACCGCCGGAGAGATCCTGGTCACCCGCCGCGTGACACCCCTGCGTCCGGCCCGCCTGGCAGGATCGCGGCATGGCTGAGCAGCAGCGGGACACAGAGGGCGCCGGGGGAGCGGAACGGGCCGGGGCGGGGCCGCGGAGGAGGGCGGTGCTCCCCGAGGAGGCCGCGGCCTGGGCCGACCTCGTGACCACGGCCCGCCGCACCGTCGCCGACGGCCTCGTCGTCGGCACCTCGGGCAATGTCTCCGTCCGCGTCGGCGACACCGTGCTGGTCACGCCGTCGGGCGTGCCGTACGACCGGCTCACCCCGGACGACGTGACGGGAGTGGACCTCGCCGGCCGACAGGTGCTGGGGGACCTGGTCCCCACCAGTGAGCTCCCGATGCACCTCGCGGTCTACCGCACCACGGACGCCCGCGCGATCGTCCACACCCACGCCGTGCACGCCACGGCCGTCTCCACCCTCGTCCCCGAGCTGCCCCTGATCCACTACATGTCCGCCGCCCTCGGCGGTCCCGTCCGCGTCGCCCCGTACGCCGCCTACGGCACCGCCGAACTGGCCGAGAACATGCTCCACGCCC
This sequence comes from Streptomyces sp. NPDC006458, assembly GCF_040612135.1. Lineage (NCBI taxonomy): Bacteria > Bacillati > Actinomycetota > Actinomycetes > Kitasatosporales > Streptomycetaceae > Streptomyces > Streptomyces sp. NPDC006458. The sequence continues at coordinate 32,666 of NZ_JBEXPR010000032.1, forward strand.
TCACCGGCCGCTCGGCCTGTCTCCTCCAGAACCACGGCACGATGGCCCGCGGCACCTCCCTCGACCAGGCATACGAGCGCACGGCCCAGCTCGAATGGATGTGCCGCCTCTGGCTCACGGCCTCCTCGGTCCCCGGCCTGACCCCGAGCCTGCTCACCCGGGAACAGGTGGCCGAGGTGGGAGACCGGCTGAAGGGCTACGGCCAGCCCAAGCCATGAGGCCCGGCCCGGACCCCCGCCACCTCCCGCGGGCGCCACGAACGCACCGGCCCACTGGCCGCCCGGCCGCCGCGCCACGACACTGAACCCGTGCGCACTGTCAAAGCGACGGCCGCTGCCGTCACCGTTGCCCTGGCAGCCGGCGTGGCCGGAGTCGCCGCCGGACGCCTCGCCAGCGACGCCGCGCTCAAGGCGCCGCCCGGCAGACCCCTGCCCACCGAGCCACGGCTCACCGTGCACGGCACGGCCGCCGGCCGCATCACCCTCACCCGGGACCTCGCCTCGCTGCGCCCCGGCACCTACGGTCTGTCCGGCGACGGCAGCCACGCGGTCGTCGGCCCGGTCATGAACGCGGCCGAGCACACCGCCGACACCGTGGTCCGCCGCCTCGAACGCGTCACACACGGCACCCTCGAATCCGGCGACCACGCCTGGCTCACCCCGAACGTGCACATCGGCGACCCCCCAAGCGCCCTCGGCCTGGACCACGCCGACATCGACGTCCCCGGCGAACTCGGCTCGCTGCCCGCCTGGTTCGTGCCCGGCGCCCGCGACACCTGGGTCATCGCCGTGCACGGCCTCGGCACCACCCGTGAACTCGCGCTGAACGTGCTCGACTTCCTGCACGGCCTCCGCTTCTCCGTGCTCGCCCTCGCCTACCGCGGCGACCTCGGCGCCCCCCGCTCCCTGGACGGCCTCAACCACCTCGGCGAGACCGAGTGGCGCGACGTGGACGCGGCCATCCGCTACGCCGTGCGCTACGGCGCCCAGCGCATCGTCCTGTACGGCTGGTCCACCGGCGCGGCCATGTGCCTCCACACGGCCGTGCGCTCCGCGGTCCGCGACAAGGTCACCGGGCTGGTGCTGGACTCCCCGGTGCTGGACTGGCAGACCACCCTGCGCGCGCTGGCCGCGGCCCGCCACACCCCCGCGCCCGTGCTGCCGCTGGCCGTGCGCGCCGCCCAGGGCCGCACCGGACTGCACGGCGACCCCGGACGCGGCCTCGCCGAGGCCGACGGCCTCGCCGTGCCCACCCTGATCTTCCACGGCCCCGGCGACGCCGTGGCCCCCTGGCACCTGTCCCGCCGCCTGGCCGACAACCGCCCCGGCCTGGTCTCCCTGACCACCGTCGCCGACGCCCCGCACAGCGCCATGTGGAACCCCGACCCCGACGCCTACCAGGAGGCCCTGCGCCGCTTCCTGACCCCGCTGATGTGACGCGCGCCGACCCCGCCGATGTGACGCGCGCCACTGGTTGCGGCCGTTCCGTTTAAGTCCGCACCACTGGCCTGTTCGCGCCTCCTCAACGCGCCCGGAACCCGGTGCGTTGGCCAGTCCCGTCGCCCGCCGTGACATTCCGTTTGGGATTTCGGACCGTCAACCGGAAGACTGCACCCGTGACGTCCCGTATCCCGCGCGACTCCAGGCTTCGACTCGTCCGCCCGCGACCCCTGGCCGCCACCCCACGAGCGACGGACCAGCGGCGCCCGCGCCGCCCCGCTCCGCGCCCCCCGGAGGGCACCCCGGCCCCGGCGGAGCTGGCCAAAATGGCACGCTCCCAGCTGGCCGACGCGGCCCGCGTGGCCCGCTGGGCCGACGCCGCCCTGCGCCCCGGCCGGGCCCGCGCCGCCGACGGCAGGGCCACCCTGTCCGACGCGACCGCCGCACAGGCCGCGGCCGAACTCGGGCTGACCCCCGCTCAGGTCCGCGCCGACTGGGACACCGCCCGGCTCGCCGGCCTCATCGAGGTGCACGGCGACAGCGCCCGCCCCGGCTGGCGGCTGCGCGCCTGGAACCGCGACGACAGCGCCGTCCTGCGCGGCTGGGTCGCCCTCTTCGACGCCTGGTCGCTCGCCCACCCGGAACCCGCCGGACCCGAGCCCGCCGCCGTCGCCGAGGTCGTCTCGGCCATGCCCCAGGTGCTCTCCTTCCTCCAGCTCTCCGCCGGGCCCGTCCCCGTCGCGCAGCTTCTGGACCTGCTGGACCAGCGGGTCACCGAACTGCGCACCGAACGCTGCGAGATCCCCTACGGCCCCCGGCCCGAGCCCGTCGAGCCGCCCGCCGACGCACCGCTCGCCCCCCTCCTGGACTGGGCCCTGCACGCCCTCGCCTCCGTCGGCGCCCTCACCTGCGGCGCCGGGCAGGCCACCCTCACCCCGCTCGGCAGCTGGGCGGTCTGGGTCAAGCTGGAGCAGATCTGCGTCGCCGCGCAGAGCCCCGCCGGCAACATCGAGGCCTCCGCCGAGGACATGCTCCGCGGCTGCGCCCAGCTGCGGCCCAACGCCGCCCGCGCCGAATACCGCGCCTGGCTCGCCGCCCGGCCCGTCGGCAGCGCCGTCACCCAGCTCATCGGCGCCGCCCGCGGTGAGGACGCCCTGCTGCGCGGCCTGGCCTTCGACGTCCTGCGCCTGGTCGGCGCGCCCGCCGAGCCCGACGTCCGCGCGACGCTCGACGAGCCGACGCTGCGCCCCTACGCCCTGCTGTGGCTGGCCGAGCACGACGGCACCGACCCGGAGGACGCCCACGAGGTCCTCACCCGGGACGAGGCCACCTGGCTGTGGGTCGACACCGCGGCGGCCGTCGCCGACCACGGTGAGGCCCCGATGCTGGTGCGTCATCTGGAGTCCGCCGTGCAGGCGACGGTCCCCGCCCTGCTCGACGAGGTGCGCGCGGTCGGCCACCCCCGCACCGTGCAGGTCCTGGTCGCGCTCGCCGCCGCCCACCCCGACCCGGCCCTGGCCAAGGCCGTGCGCCGCGCGGCCTTCCAGGTGCACACCGGGGGGAGCTGAGACGGCTCAGCCGCCTATCGCGGGCGTGTACGTGCCGAAGCTCCAGATGTTGCCCTCGGCGTCCCGGGCCATGTAGTCCCGCGAGCCGTAGTCCTGGTCCGTCGGGGGCATCAGGATCTCCACGCCGTGGTCCACGGCCCGCCGGTGGTGTGCGTCGATGTCGTCCACCACGACGTACACCCCGGTCGGGCCGGCGCTCTTCATCGCCGTGTCGAAGACGCCGCCGCGGCCCTTGGAGCCGACCATCACCGCGCCGTTGCCCTGGGTCAGCTCGGCGTGCATCACCGAGCCGTCCTCGCTCTCGTACACCGACAGCTCCGTGAACCCCAGGGCCTCCGTGAGCTGCCGGATCGCCGCCTTGGCGTCCGCGTACAGCACCGTCGGGTAGATGCTCGGAGCGCCGCCGCCCGTGCCTGCCATGTCGATCACCTCTCGTCGGAACCGAACCTTTGGGGCCGAACCGGAAGAATCACCTGTCGCCAGTCTGGCAGCCACCACTGACAACGCCCCCGCGAACGGGACCTCGCGGCCTTCGCCTGGCCGGAAGCCGTCCGCGGGCAGAGCGGCCCGCGCCCCGGACAACGCCCCTGACCCCGCCCGCCCCATCGACCCCACCCCTCGACGAGACGTGTCGCACCGCGCCCTGTCACCGCCGCGGCCCCCCTCGTGGAACCACTCCCGCCGCTGCCCCGCCGACCCGTGCGTCCAGGTCTCCGGTGTCACCCGCTCCTGGAACCGCTCCTGGATCCGCCCCTGGATCCGGTCGTCGCCTACAGCCGCCGCCGCGTCGAGGGGGTCGGCGTCCCGCCCGGTACGGCAGCTCTGCCGCGCCTGGGCCAGTCCGAGCCGGCCCGGCCGGTCCGGGCCCACTCCGACGAACAGCGCCGGCAGCAGCGGCGATCAGTCCGGCGAAACCGCCGCCCGGCGTCACGCGCCCTGGGATCCTGCGAAACCGCCGCCCGGCGTCACACCCCGCGGGATCCTGCGACCCCGCCGCCGCCCGGTGTCACGCGCCCCTCGGGATCCTGCGACCCCGCCGCCCGGTGTCACGCGCCCCTCGGGATCCTGCGACCCCGCACCTCCTGGACCTCGGAGGTGTCCGGCCGGGCGTCGTCGTCCAAGTGCATGGGCCGCCGTCCTGGGCGTCCAACCCACGTCCGTGAGGCCATCGTCACCCGGCGACGGCGGGAAATCCGGTTGCATGAGCCCGTTAGACTGAATCCCATGGCCATTCTCCTCGCGCATTAGACAGCGGGAACGTCCTCGTCCGTTTGTCCCGCCAACCTTCTGCCCTGGAGTCTGTCCGTGATCTCCGCCTCCGGTATCGAGCTGCGCGCCGGTGCGCGCGTCCTCATCGAGAACGCCACCTTCCGTGTCGCCAAGGGCGACCGCATCGGCCTGGTCGGCCGCAACGGCGCCGGCAAGACCACCCTCACCAAGTGCCTCGCGGGCGAGGGCCAGCCCGCCGGCGGCACCATCACCCGCTCCGGGGAGGTCGGCTATCTGCCGCAGGACCCCCGCACCGGCGACCTCGACGTGCTGGCCCGCGACCGTGTCCTGTCCGCGCGCGGCCTCGACGTCCTGATCCGCAAGATGCGCGAGAACGAGCAGCGCATCGCCAACGGCCAGGGCGCCACCCGCGAGAAGGCCCTCAAGCAGTACGAGCGCCAGGAGACGGAGTTCCTCACCAAGGGCGGGTATGCCGCCGAGGCCGAGGCCGCCACCATCGCCGCCGCGCTCAACCTGCCCGACCGCGTGCTCGGCCAGCCCCTGCACACGCTCTCCGGCGGTCAGCGCCGCCGTATCGAGCTGGCCCGCATCCTGTTCTCCGACGCGGACACCCTGCTGCTCGACGAGCCGACCAACCACCTCGACGCCGACTCGATCGTCTGGCTGCGGGACTACCTCAGGACCTACCGCGGCGGCTTCATCGTGATCTCCCACGACGTCGATCTGGTCGAGACGGTCGTCAACAAGGTGTTCTACCTGGACGCCAACCGCTCCCAGATCGACGTCTACAACATGGGCTGGAAGCTCTACCAGCAGCAGCGCGAGGCCGACGAGAAGCGCCGCAGGCGCGAGCGGCAGAACGCAGAGAAGAAAGCCGCCGCCCTCAACGCCCAGGCCGACAAGATGCGCGCCAAGGCCACCAAGACGGTCGCCGCGCAGAACATGGCCCGCCGCGCCGAGAAGCTGCTCTCCGGTCTCGAAGAGGTCCGGATGTCCGACAAGGTCGCCAAGCTCCGCTTCCCGGAGCCCTCACCCTGCGGCAAGACCCCGCTGACGGCCGAGGGCCTGTCGAAGTCGTATGGCTCGCTGGAGATCTTCACCGATGTCGACCTGGCCATCGACAAGGGCTCCCGCGTGGTCATCCTGGGCCTGAACGGCGCCGGCAAGACGACCCTGCTGCGCCTGCTCGGCGGGGTCGAGCAGCCCGACACCGGCCAGGTCGTCCCCGGCCACGGCCTCAAGCTCGGCTACTACGCCCAGGAGCACGAGACCCTCGACGCGGACCGCACGGTCCTTGAGAACATGCGCTCGGCCGCCCCCGACATGGACCTGGTCGAGGTCCGCAAGGTGCTGGGCTCCTTCCTGTTCTCCGGCGACGACGTCGACAAGCCGGCCGGTGTTCTCTCCGGCGGCGAGAAGACGCGGCTGGCCCTGGCCACCCTGGTGGTCTCCTCGGCGAACGTCCTGCTGCTGGACGAGCCCACCAACAACCTCGACCCGGCCAGCCGCGAGGAGATCCTCGGCGCGCTGCGCACCTACAAGGGCGCCGTCGTGCTGGTCACCCACGACGAGGGTGCCGTAGAGGCGCTCCAGCCGGAGCGGATCATCCTGCTGCCGGACGGCGTGGAGGATCTGTGGGGTTCCGACTACGCGGACCTCGTCGCCCTCGCTTGATCGAATGCGTGATCCACTGGGTATGGATCATTCGGCCCATCGGTGATCCACCATCTGTGTGAGATCTCCTCGTACCGAGGTGTGTCCTACAACGATTTTCCGGCCGAGTCCTTGGTCACCAAGGGCTCGGCCGCTTCGCGTCACTGACCTGGTACTTCGCGGAAGAACCCGTTCGGCGGTACCGCGCGTGAGGTCGCGGAACCCCTCATTCCGTATGTGGGGACGCACTCCTGTCGTCACAACCCTTCCGTACGGACCTTGCCGAATGGGTGGCCATGAAGCCCGGGAGGGGTGATCATGAGGGGACCAGAGCGCACTTCCCATGAGGAGGCACGGGTGGCCGAGACTCTGAAGAAGGGCAGCCGGGTGACCGGCGCCGCGCGCGACAAGCTCGCGGCAGACCTGAAGAAGAAGTACGACGCAGGTGCGAGCATCCGGGCGTTGGCCGAGGAGACCGGCCGCTCGTATGGCTTCGTGCACCGCATGCTCAGCGAGTCGGGCGTCACGCTCCGTGGGCGTGGCGGGGCGACCCGGGGCAAGAAGGCCGCTTCGGCCTGACCACTCGGGCGGCCCCACGGCGTGATGGTGGCCACCCGGTCGGTCAGACGGTCGACCGGGTGGTTACTGTGCAGTCGCTTATGGATGCCGGTGTACGGCATCTTTCGTTGACCGCACCCATCGGAGGCGCCCCATGGCTTCGCTCGACCCGGTTCTCGACAAGGACGGCGTGCGGCTCACCGTCGACGAGGCGATCGCCACGGTGACCCTGACCAACCCGGCCAAGCGCAACGCGCAGAGCCCCGCCATGTGGCGGACGCTCGCGCAGGCCGGGCGGTCGCTGCCGGGCTCCGTCCGGGTCGTGGTGCTGCGCGGCGAGGGCAAGTCCTTTTCCGCCGGCCTCGACCGGCAGATGTTCACGCCCGAGGGCATCGAGGGCGAACCGTCCTTCATCGACCTCGCGCGCGGCGACGACGCCGAACTGGACGCGGCCATCGCCGAGTTCCAGGAGGGCTTCACCTGGTGGCGGCAGAGCGACATCGTGTCCATCGCCGCCGTCCAGGGCCACGCCATCGGGGCCGGGTTCCAGCTCGCCCTCGCCTGTGACCTGCGCGTCGTCGCCGACGACGTGCAGTTCGCGATGCGCGAGACCAGCCTGGGGCTCGTGCCCGACCTCACGGGCACGCACCCGCTGGTGTCGCTCGTCGGCTACGCCCGTGCGCTGGAGATCTGCGCGACGGGTCGCTTCGTGCTGGCCGAGGAAGCCGTCAGCACCGGCCTGGCGAACCTTGCCGTGCCGCTGGACCAGCTCGACGCCACGGTGAACGACCTCGCCGCGGCCCTGCTCGCCGCGCCGCGTGACGCCGTGGTCGAGACCAAGGCGTTGCTGCGGGGGGCGCAGGACCGCACGTACGACGCCCAGCGGGCTGCCGAGCGGCAGTCGCAGGCGCGGCGGTTGCGGGATCTGGCGGGACTCGGCGACTGACCTCCGGTGGTTGGGCGGATCGGCTCGGGGGCGTGCTGTGGTGGGGAGTCGGGTGCGGGCCGGTCGTGGTCTGCCGCGCCGTTCCCCGCGCATCCTGGGTGCCCGGTACGGGTCGTGTGTGGCTCGTCGCGCCGTTCGCCGCGGCCCTGGGGCGATGAATCTGTCCAGGTCGGTTGACCCTCGACCCTGCGGCCGTTCGCCGCGCCCTGGGGCGGTGTTCCCCTGGGTGGTTCGGTCAGTCCGTCGCTGTCACCAGGACTGCGACCGTCGGGGCGTCCGGGAGGGCGTTGGTGATGGCCGTGCGGACCTCCTGGGCGACTCTCAGGGCCTGGTGGTCCGGGAGGACGGCCAGCTCCACTCGGACGTGGCGGCGCGGTAGCGACGGCGTCGCGGCCTCGCGTTGCTCGATGTGTACGGCCCGGCCCAGGCCGCCGAGGGTGCCGGTGAGACGGGAGACGCCCGGGACGGCGAGCGCGGCGGTGGCCACGCGGGTCTCGTCGTCACCCGTCTGCGCCAGTTGAGGGGAGTTCTCCTCGGGCGCCTCACCGGCGTCGGTGCTCTCCGGCTCCGGCGCCTCCTCCCACAGGCCCGTGACGTGCAGATCCACCTCCGTCACGGTCAGCCCCACGCTGTCCGTCGCCGCCGTCGCCAGCGCCGCACGCAGCCGGGAGGCCGTCGTGGGCAGCGGCTCGGCGGCATGGGCCGCGAAGTCGGCCGACAGTCGCAGCGGGCCGGGCGGCAGCGCGCTCGGCGGGGGCGGCACGGCGGGCGTCCCGCCGGCGTCCGGACCGGTCAGCGCGATCCGCAGCGCGCCCACCCGTACCCCGGAAACCCCCTTCGAGGCCCTGCGCAGCACCTTCTCCGCCGCGCTCTCAGCGATCCATGCCCCGTCGCGCGCCTGGCCGAGCGGTAGGAGTCGGCCCAGGCCCACCTGTTCACGCACTGCTCGTGTCCAACGATCCGCCGTCATTCCTCCAGCCTGCCGCATAAATGGCGCGAACTGGGGCAACGCGGCATAACGTGGGCGAAGAACGACGACCGGAAAGGACGTACGGCGATGACCGACACCACCGACCGGAACCGGACGCAGACTTCCGAAGGCGAGCAGGAGCCCGCCGTACAGACCCGTAAGGCCCCCCGGCGCGGTGGCGGCGACCCCGCCGGGCGGGGACGGACCACGATCGCCGACGGGGTGGTGGAGAAGATCGCCGGGCTCGCCGCACGCGATGTCGTCGGCGTCCACGCGATGGGCAGCGGCATCAGCCGCACCTTCGGCGCCGTGCGCGACCGTGTCCCCGGCAGCTCCAAGTCGGTGACCCGCGGCGTGAAGGCCGAGGTGGGCGAGGTACAGACCGCGCTCGACCTGGAGATCGTCGTCGACTACGGCGTGTCCATCTCCGACGTCGCCCGCGACGTGCGCGAGAACGTCGTGGCGGCCGTCGAGCGGATGGCCGGCCTGGAGGTCGTCGAGGTCAACATCGCGGTCAGCGACGTGAAACTGCCGGACGAAGAGGACGAGGAGCCGGAGCCCCGGATCCAGTGACGCACGGTCGGCCGGAGGGCCGAGCCGCTGAGGGGAGCGCACCATGAGCATGGCCCTGGTCGGCATGATCGTGGGAATGACGCTGGGCTTCGCCGGGTACTTCGGCGGCTTCGGCGCCTTCCTGCTCGTCGCCGCCCTGGGAGCGGTCGGCTTCGGCCTCGGCCGCTTCCTGGAAGGCGACTTCGAGCTCGGAGATTTCTTCCGTCCGCGTGACGAACGCAGGCGGTGACGCCCGTGAACGAAGGGATCGGCGAGCTCGGCAGGCCGCTCGGCGCGGTGCCGCCGGGCGAGCGCGGGGCGACCCGGATCGCCGACCGGGTCGTGGCGAAGGTCGCAGCCCAGGCGGCGCGCGAGGCGCTCGGCGCGCTTCCGCCGCAGGCCGCGGCCCCGCACGCCAACGTGGTCGTACGCCAGGCCCGCACCTCCACCGATGAGGAGCGGGACGCCGCGAAGATCCGCGTCCACCTGGAACTCGACTACCCCACCGACATCGGGGCCCGCTGCCGCGCGGTGCGTCGCCGGGTCGCCGAACGGGTAGGCGCGTTGGTGGGAATGGACGTACCCGAGGTCGCCGTCCAGATCGAGCGGCTGCACCTCGCGCCCGGACACGGCGTTGCCAAGAGGAGGACGCGATGAGCGAACCTCAGCACGGCGAGGGGACCACCGGACCCGCACCGGTCCTGGAGAAGCCGCCCGCCGACCCTGACCAGCCGACCGTCCCGCAGCCCGACCGGAGCCGGGCCGCCCACCGCTTCTGGTCGCCCCGGCGCGTCCCGGCCGCCGTCGCCGCCCTGCTCCTGCTGGTCGTCGCGGGCTTCTTCCTCTACGACATCGCCGCCGTGCGCGCGGGCCGCTCCGCCATGCAGTGGCGCGACGAACTGGCCGGTCAGCTCGCCGAACGGCCACTGGACGACACCTGGGTCCTGGTCGGCGCGGGCGTCACCGCGGCGCTGGGCCTGTGGCTGCTGGTCCTGGCCGTCACGCCCGGTCTGCGCGAACTGCTGCCCATGCGCCGCTCCGGTGCCGACGTCCGCGCCGCGCTGGACCGGGCCGCCGCCGCGATGGTGCTGCGCGACCGTGCTATGCAGGTCTCGGGCGTGCAGTCGGTCCGGGTCCGGGCGGGCCGCCGCCGCGCCGAAGTCCGCGCGGTCTCGCACTTCCGCCCGCTGGACGAGGTACGACAGGACCTGGACGCCGTACTCGACGAGGCGGTGCGGGCGCTGGGCCTGGCCCGGCCGCTCGCGCTGTCGGTGCGGGTGCGGCGGCCCGGACGGAAGGGGTGAGGGACGAGTGCGGGGAAAGGTCAACCGCGTCCTGCTGGGCCTCATCGGCCTGGTACTGCTGGTGCTCGGCGGCTCGGTCCTCGCCGTGGGCCTCGGTGCCCCGGCGCCCTCGTGGTGGATCCACGACTCACGCCACGACGTGCTGCTCGACGACGCCGAGCGCACCCGCTGGCGCGACGATGCCTGGTGGTGGCCCGTCGTCCTGGCCGTCCTCACGATCGTCGTGGTGCTCGCCCTGTGGTGGCTGATCGCGGTACTGCGCCGCCGCCGACTCGCCGAGGTCCTCGTCGACAGCGGCGACGGCGCGGGCGCCCTGCTGCGCGGCCGGGCCCTGCAGTCCGTCCTGACGGCGGAGGCGGCGAACCTGGACGGCGTGGCCAAGGCTCATGTCCATCTGACCGGCGGCCGAACGGCCCCGCGCACCCGGATCCGCCTGCTGCTGGAACCCCACGTGGTCCCGTCGGTGGCCCTGGACCGTCTGACCGCCGAGGCCCTGACACACGCCAAGGACTCGGCGGTTCTGGACAGCCTCCCCGCGGATGTCCGGATGAGGTCGGTCAAGCACCGGGCGGAAAGGGTCAGCTGAGCGCGCCTCAGCCGCACCGGGCGGCGGTGGCACGTCAGAACCCGTGCCGCATCCCGCCGTCGACGGGCACCATGATCCCGGTCAGGTAGGAGGCCGCGGGAGACAGCAGGAACGCGGCGGTCCGGCCGAACTCCTCGGGTCTGCCGTAGCGCCTGAGCGGAATCCGCGACTCGTTGGCGGCGCGGGTGGCCTCGGGATCGGCCGACAGCGCGTCCAGTTCCCGCACCCGGTCGGTGTCGATCCGCGCCGGCAGCAGCCCGACGACCCGGATGCCGCGCGGCCCCAACTCGTCCGACAGCGACTTCGCGAACCCGGCGAGGCCGGGCCGCAGCCCGTTGGAGATGGTCAGCCCCGGAATCGGCTCGTGCACCGACCCGGACAGCACGAACCCGATGACGCCCCCGGCCTCCAGCTCGGCCGCGGCCGCCCGCGCGAGCCGTACCGCCCCGAGGAACACCGACTCGAACGCGGCCTGCCACTGCTCGTCCGTGTTGTCCGCGACGAACCCCGGCGGCGGTCCGCCCACGCTGACGAGCACTCCGTCGAAGCCTCCGAAGTGCTCCCGCGCCGCACCGATCAGCCGCGCCGCGGCCCCGGCGTCGGTGTTGTCGACGGCCACCGCGACGGCGTCCGGTCCCAGCTCTGCCGCCGCGGCGCGGGCCCGCTCCTCGTCGCGCCCGGTGATGACGACCTTCGCCCCGTCGGCGACCAGCTCACGCGCGACCGCGTTGCCGAGTCCGCGCGTGGCACCGGTGACGACGTACACCCGGTCCTTCAGTCCAAGATCCATGCCCCTATCCTGCCCCGTCGCCCCCGAACAGGGCGAGAGCGGCGTTCACCAGCCCGATGTGGCTGAAGGCCTGGGGGAAGTTGCCCAGATGGCGGCCGCTCGCCGGGTCGTACTCCTCCGCCAGCAGGCCCACGTCGTTGGTGAGACCGGCCAGGCGCTCGAACAGCTCGCGGGCCTCGTCGCGGCGACCTGTCAGATGCAGTGCCTGCGCCAGCCAGAACGAGCAGGCCAGGAAGGTGCCCTCGGCGCCGGGCAGCCCGTCGACACCGCAGTCCTGCGTGCTGTACCGGCGCAGCAACCCGTCGTGGCCCAGCTCGTCGCGCACCGCGTCGACCGTGCCGACCACGCGCGGATCCTCCGGCGGCAGGAACCCGACGTACGGGATGAGCAGCAGAGCGGCGTCCAGCTCGCGCGAGCCGTAGTACTGGGTGAAGGTGTTGCGCTCGGGGTCGTAGCCCTGGGCGCACACCTCGCGGTGCACCTCGTCGCGCATCGCGCGCCAGCCCTCCAGGTCGCCGGACAGCTCCGGGTTCTCCTCCAGGGCGCGCACCGCGCGGTCGGCGGCCACCCACACCATCACCTTGGAGTGCACGAAGTGGCGTCGGCCGCCGCGCACTTCCCACAGGCCCTCGTCCGGCTGCCGCCAGTTCGCGCGCAGCCATTCCATGAGGGCGCACTGCAGGGCCCAGGCGTGCGGTTCGGTCGACAGGCCCGCGCGCCGGGCCAGTGCCATCGAGTCCATGACCTCGCCGTACACGTCGAGCTGGAGCTGCCGCACGGCCCCGTTGCCGATGCGTACGGGTGCGGAGTTCTCGTAGCCGGTCAGCCAGGGGACTTCCATCTCGGGCAGCCGTCGTTCGCCCGCCACCCCGTACATGATCTGGAGGTCCGCCGGGGCGCCCGCGACCGCGCGCAGCAGCCAGTCGCGCCAGGCCACGGCCTCCTCGCGGTAGCCGGCGGCCAGCAGCGCGCCGAGGGTGAGGGTGGAGTCGCGCAGCCAGCAGAAGCGGTAGTCCCAGTTGCGCACGCCGCCCAGTTCCTCCGGCAGGGAGGTGGTGGGTGCGGCGACGACCCCGCCCGTCGGCCGGTAGGTGAGGGCCTTGAGGGTGACGAGGGAGCGCAGGACCGCCTCGCGGTGCGGGCCGTCGTAGCGGCAGCGGCCCGCCCAGGCCTGCCAGTCGGCGACGCTGGTCTCCAGCGTTTCGAAGGGGTCGACCAGGGGCGGGCGCGGCTCGTGCGAAGGGTGCCAGGTCAGCACGAAGGCGACCCTCTGACCCGCGGTGACGGTGAACTCCGCGTGAGTCGCGAAGTCCTCGCCCCAGGTGTGCACCGGGGGTTCGCTGCGCAGCCACGCCGCGTCCGGGCCGGCGACGGCGACCCGGTGGCCACCGACGTTGCGCATCCAGGGCACGACCGAGCCGTAGTCGAAGCGGATACGCAGGGTGCTGCGCACGGTGACCCGGCCGCGCAGGCCCTCGACGATCCGGACGACATCGGGGGCGCGGTCGCGCTGCGGCATCAGGTCGGTGACCCGCACGGCCCCCTCGTCGGTCTCCCAGTCGGTGTCGAGCACCAGGGTGCCGGGCCGGTAGGCGCGGCGGGTACAGAGGTCGGCGTCCCTGGGGGCGATGCGCCAGTGGCCGTTGTCGTCGTCGCCGAGCAGCCGGGCGAAGCAGGCGCCCGAGTCGAAGCGGGGCAGACAGAGCCAGTCGACGGAGCCGTCGCGGCCGACGAGCGCGGCGGTCTGCTCGTCGCCGATCAGCGCGTAGTCCTCGATGCGGTGCTGCACGGAGTGCGGGTTCCCGGGTGGCCGGGGAGGCAATCAGGGGAGCGGCCGGGCGGGTGACGGAGGGGTGTCACGCCGGGGCACGGCGCCACCTCCCGGCGGGGGATCGAAGCCTCCGCCCGTTCCGCCGGGCGTCCCGGCGAGGGCTACACCGTCGCCGGTTCGGCCGCCACGTTCCTCTCGGTCGCCGCGGCCCGCCGCTCCTTCAGCTCGCGGCGCACCAGGACGACCCAGCCGATGGGCACGCCCGCGCTGAACAGCCACCACTGGACGGCGTACGCCATGTGCGGGCCGATGGCGTCGTGCTCGGGCGCGGGGATCGGTTCGGGGGAGTCGCCGCGCGGCTCGGGCGAGGTCAGCTCGACGTACCCGCCGAGGACGGGATCGCCGAGACGGCGTTCGGACTGCTCGCTGCTGATCAGCATGACCTGGCGGTCGGGCAGGCCCTGGACGTCCTTGATGCCGCTGCCCGCGGTCGTCTCGTCGGGCATCAGCCGCCCGGTGACGGTGATCTCGCCCTTCGGCGGGACCGGAATCCTCGGGAACTCCGTCTGGGCACCGTCCGCCGGGATCCAGCCCCGGTTCACCAGCAGGACCTTGCCGTCGTCGAGGACGAAGGGCGTCAGGACGTGGAAGCCGACCTTCTCGTCCACGTTCGTACGACGGCGTACGACGACCTCGCGCGTGGTGTCGAAGCGGCCGGTGGCCGTGACCCGGCGGTAGCGGTCGGCGTCGGTCACCTCGGAGCCCGGCTCCGTCAGCGACTCGGCGGGCACGGGCTTCGCGGCGAGCGAGTCGGCGATCACCTTGTTCAGCGCCACCCGGTGTTCATGGCGGTGCAGCTGCCAGAAGCCCAGCTCGATCATCGTCGGGACGAGCGCGACGGCGACGAGGGTGAGAATCACCCACTGCCGGGACATCAGGAAGCGGAACACCCCACGACCGTACATCGCGGGCCGCGGGGTGCTGCCAGAGGGGTCCGTTCCGGGGGTCGGCCTGGGTCGGGTCAGACCCGGTCGACGATGCCCACCCTCCCCTCCGCGCGGGCGCAGTGGGCGCCGCAGTACCAGTGACCCTCGACCTCGACGCCCTGGCCGATGATCTGGACCCGGCAGTGCTCGCAGATGGGGGCCATGCGGTGGATCGCACAGGAGAAGCAGTCGAAGACGTGCACCGCGCCCTGCGCGTGCACCTCGAAGGTCATTCCGTAGTCATTGCCGCATACTTCGCATCTCGCCATGCGCCACAGGGTGAGCGCTCGCGCGGGCGCGGGCGAGCGGGCGGCGGGCGAGTCGCCCGGCAATCACCCGTCCGTACGGCTACCGGCCCGACGGTCCTTCCGTCGCCGGCTCCACGTCCCGCAGCAGTTGGCCGAAGGCCGCCTCGTCGACCACCGGTGTGCCGTACTGCCGGGCCTTGGCGACCTTCGAGGTGCCGGCGTCGGGGTCGTTGGTCACCAGCAGGCTGGTGAGCCGGGAGACGCTCGTGGAGACATGCAGCCCCGCCTCGACGGCGCGGTCCTCCAGCAGGTCGCGTTCGACCGACGTGTCCCCCGAGAAGGCGACCCGCATGCCCTGTTTGAGTTGCTTGCCCTCTTCGTAGCGGCCGGGGTTGGGATAGGGGCAGGCCGGCCGCTTGCGCGAGGGGCGCCAACTGGTGGGCCGGTAGCCGCCGTAGCCGCCCGGCTGCTGCCCGATGCGCGGCGTGGGCCGGTCCGTCCACTCCGTCAGCGGGCGGCACTCCTGGAGCGGCAGCCGTACCAGGCCCGCCGCCGCGGCCCGCAGACTCGGCCGGAACGCCTCGGCCAGCACGCGCGCGTCGTCCAGCGCGTGGTGCGCGCGCTGCTGCACGACGCCGAAGTGCGCGGCCAGCGACTCCAGCTTGTGGTTGGGCAGCGGCAGCCCCAGCTCCTTGGACAGGGCGATGGTGCACAGCCGTTGACGCACCGGCGCCTCACTCCTCGCGCGCGCGTACTCCCGGGCGATCATCTGCCAGTCGAAGACGGCGTTGTGCGCGACGAGCACCCGGTCCGCCAGCCGCGCCGCGAACTCCTCGGCGATGTCGGTGAACAGGGGCGCGCCCTCCAGAACCTCGCTCGTCAGACCGTGGATCCACACCGGGCCCGGATCGCGCTCCGGATTGACCAGCGTGTACCAGTGGTCCTCGACCTCGCCGCGCGCGTCCAACCGGTAGACGGCCGCGGAGATTATCCGGTCGTCGCGGGCCAGGCCGGTGGTCTCCACGTCAACGACCGCGTATCCCTGGGGATACGCGGCCGGCCACGATGTGGGGGAGGACGCTGCGGTCGTAAGGTCTTCGAGCATGGTCACTGAGGATACGGCCCATGACTGACAACGCCGTCTCCCAGGTGGCCCGCCACCACGGCCTGTTCGAACCCCACGGGCGGGGCCGCGTCCACGCGGGTCGGTACGCCGCCCGCGCCGACCCGGCTGCCATCCTCCGGGTGTGACGCAACCAACGCACGACGAGCCCCACGGCGGCTCCCTGGGGCAGCGGCTCAACTGGCTGCGCGCGGCGGTGCTCGGCGCCAACGACGGCATCGTCTCCACGGCCGGTCTCGTCGTCGGCGTGGCCGGCGCCACCGACAGCCGCGCCGCGCTGCTCACCGCGGGCCTGTCCGGACTGCTCGCTGGCTCGATGTCGATGGCGGCGGGCGAGTACGTCTCCGTCTCCACCCAGCGCGACTCCGAGAAGGCGGCCCTCGTCGCGGAGAAGCGCGAGCTGCGCGAACAGCCCGAGGCCGAGCTCCAGGAACTGACCGATCTGCTGCACGCGCGCGGACTGTCCCGTGACGTGGCCCGGGAGGCCGCCGTGCAGCTGACCGAACGTGACGCCCTGCGCGCCCACGCGCGCGTGGAGCTCGGCATCGACCCGGACGATCTGACCAACCCCTGGCACGCGGCCTGGGCGAGCTTCCTCGCCTTCACGGCCGGTGCGCTGCTGCCGCTGCTCGCGATCGTCCTGCCGCCCGTCGACTGGCGGCTGACCGTCACCGTCCTGTCGGTCCTCGCCGCCCTGTGCTGCACCGGCTGGAGCAGCGCCCGCCTCGGCGCGGCGGCCCCGGGGCGAGCGGTGGCGCGCAACGTCGGGGGAGGGGCGCTGGCGATGGCCGTCACCTACGCGGCCGGGGCACTGCTCGGCGCGGCGGGCGTATGAGCCGGGCACCGGCCGGTGAGCCGGGCACCGGCCCGGCCGACCGGCCCGGCCGACCGGCCGGGAGGGCCGGGGCGGGAGGGGGCGTTGGCTGGGAAACAGCGCCATGCTGACCGCGATGGCCTGCACGGCGGCCCTCCGGGTCGGCGGTGCCGTGGGCGTCGGCGGGGGGCTGTTCATGCTGTCGGACACCCTCATCGCGACCGGTCTCGCCGACTGGCCGCAGCCGCCGTACGCGGACCTGTGGATCATGCTCACCTACATCGCGGCCCAGTACCTGCTGGCCGGCGGGACCCTCGGCGCGCACGTGCCAGCGCGGACGGCGTACGGTGAAGTGCGCTCCACCACCCCGTGAGCGAACCCCGCAGCCGAGCAGAAAGACCTTCGCCATGCGCGCGACCACCATCCACGCCCCGTACGACATGCGCGTGGAGGACGTACCCGAGCCCGTGGTGCGGCAGCCCACCGACGCCGTCGTGCGCGTCCTGCGCGCCTGCATCTGCGGCAGCGACCTGTGGGCCTACCGCGGTGAGGCGGCCCGGCAGCCGGGGCAGCGGATCGGGCACGAGTTCCTCGGCGTGGTCGAGGAGACCGGCTCCGAGGTGACCGGTGTGCGCCGCGGCGACCTGGTCGTCGCGCCCTTCATGTGGTCCGACGGCACCTGTGACTACTGCCGCGAGGGCCTGACCACCTCCTGTGTGCACGGCGGCTTCTGGGGCTCGGTCGGTTTCGACGGCGGCCAGGGCGAGGCCGTGCGCGTTCCCCACGCCGACGGCACCCTCGTCCAACTGCCCAAGGAGGCCGCCTCCGACGAGCATCTGCTGTCCGCGCTGCTGACCCTGTCGGACGTCATGGGCACCGGCCACCACGCCGCCCTCGGCGCGTGTGCCCGCCCCGGCGCCACCGTGGCGGTCGTCGGCGACGGCGCGGTCGGGCTGTGCGCGGTGCTCGCCGCCAAGCGGCTCGGCGCCGAGCGGATCATCGCCCTCGGCCGCCACCAGGCCCGCACCGACATCGCGCGCCGCTTCGGTGCCACGGACGTCGTCGCCGAGCGCGGCGAGGCCGCCGTGGAGGCGGTGCGCGAACTCACCCGCGGCCAGGGCGCGCACGCCGTCGTCGAGGCCGTCGGCACCGAGCAGTCGATGAGCACGGCGGTGAGCATCACCCGCGACGGCGGCGCCATCGGCTTCGTCGGCGTGCCGCACGGCAGCGGCACCGGCCTGGACCTCGGCGTCATGTTCGACCGGAACATCGCCCTGCGCGGCGGTGTCGCCCCGGTCCGCGCCTACATCCCCGAGCTGCTGCCCGACGTCCTGTCGGGCACCGTCGACCCCTCGCCCGTCTTCGACATGACGGTGGGTCTGGAGGGCGTCCCCGACGGCTACAAGGCGATGGACGAGCGCACCGCCCTCAAGGTCCTGGTCACCGCCTGACCCTCACCAGCGGATCGGCACCGGCAGCGCCGTGAGCAGCCCCGACACCGCGACCACCACGCCCAGCGCGACGACCTCCACGCGCGCGGGGGAGCAGGCGGTCAGCGGGTCGGCCGCCCGGCGCAGCCGGAACCGCGCCCACAGCGCGAGGGCGGCGACGGCGGCCACCAGCAGCACCTTGGCCAGCAGGGTGCGCCCGTAGGCCGTCGTCGTCAGCTGCTCCAGAACCGTTTCCGCGGGCATCCGGCGCAGCGCGCTGCACAGCCCGGTCGCGGTCACACCGGCCAGCAGCAGCACGGCCACGCGCGCGTACAGACCCAGCAGCGCGGCGCCCGCCGTCTCGCGTACGCCCCACAGCCGCAGCAGCCGCAGGGCGTACGTCAGCCCGCCCACCCACATTGCGGCGCACGTCAGATGGACGAGCGTCAGGGCCGAGCCGACCAGCGGAGCGTGCTCGGTGGCCGGGTGCGCGCGCAGCGCCTCCGCGAGCACCACCGCGGCCAGCGGCCACACCTGCCGCCGCGGTCGCCGGGACAGGGCGCACAGCCCGGCCACCGCGAACGCGTTGACCTCCAGCAGCGCCAGCTTGCCGTCCCGTGACGCGTACAGTCCGCCCACGTCGATGTCCGCCGGGCTGCTCGGCACCAGGTTGCCGGTCGCCACCAACGAGGCAAGCCCCAGGGCGGCCACGAACCCGGCCGCCGCCGCGAGGGGTCCCGCACCGGGGGGCCGTACCGCCGGGGCACCGGGCACCCGGCGCGCCAGCCGGTTCACGAGCAGCTCGCCCAAGGGCACGGCCAGCGCGGCGAACAGCACGGTGCGCAGCAGCCCTATGCCCCCGACGCCGGGCGCGGCGGCCTCGCCGGTGCCGCGCAGCGCCGTGGCGGGACCCAGCATCGGGACCAGCGCACCCAGCGTCACCAGGACGAGCACGGCGACCGCACGGCCCGTACCGGCGTGCCGCTCGGGGCCGTTCGTGTCCGCCGTTTCGCCGGGGGGCCGTGTCAATGTCACCTCAGGATCTTCACCAGCCGTCGCGGGCCGGGCAAGTCAAGGGGAACATCCGGCGCAACGGCGCGGGGCCGGACGGAGAAACCCGCCCGGCCCCGCGAGGGAGAAACCGTTCCCTTACTTCGTCACCGCGTCCAGCGCGTTGACGATGCCGAAGCCGTAGAAGCCGTTGTACTGCGGCCCGCCGACGCAGGTGGCGTCCTGCGTGCCGTTGCCGTCCTGGTCGTAGGACTCGGGGCAGCCCGGGTTGTCGGCCTGCGCCTTGAGCATGGCCTGGAGGGCGAACGGGGTCGCCCACGGGTGCTTGGACTTCAGCAGCGCGGCGACGGCCGACGCGTGCGGCGAGGCCATCGAGGTGCCCTGGAGGAAGCCGTACTCGCCGTTCGGCATGGTGGAAAGGATGCGCCCGTTCTGCGACGGGGTGTCCGGGATCTGATACTTTCGGTCACCGCCCGGCGCGGCCACGTCCACGACACCCTTGCCGTACGAGGAGTAGTACGACTTGAGGTTCCGCACGCCGGTCGCGCTGACCGTGACCACGCCCGGCAGCTGGGTCGGCACGTCGTAGCAGGTGTGCGGGTCGATGGTGCGCTCGACCGCGGTGGAGTCGTCGGGGCTGGAGGCGTCCAGGATCGCGTCGGCGTCCAGGTCGTGGTTGGAGTTGCCCGCCGAGGCCAGGCTCAGCGTGCCCTCCTTCATGGCGTACGTCTGGGCCCGGTTGACCGCGTCGACGATGGCCTTCTGGTCCGGGTCGTCCATGCAGTTGTACAGCCACGGGTCGACGTAGTAGCTGTTGTTGGTGATCTCCACGCCGTGGTCGGCGGCGAACACGAACGCGCAGACCACGCTCTCCGGGTAGAAGAGGCCGTTGGTGCGGTCGGTGACGTTGATGGCCGACACCTTCACACCCGGCGCGACACCGGCGACGCCGACGCCGTTGCGCGCGGCGGCGATCTCACCGGCCACGTGGGTGCCGTGGTAGTCCTGCGGGGTGTACGGGCGCCACGAGCCCTCGCTGGTGTCCGCGACACCGCCGTCGCAGTTGGCCGACTGCGAGCGGGAGAAGTTCGGGGCGATGTCGGGGTGGGTGTCGTCGACGCCGGTGTCGATGACCGCGACCGTGACCTTCGAGCTGCCCGGGTTGATGGCGGCCGCCTTGTCGGCGCCTATCGCGCGCAGGTCCCACTGGTCGGCCTCAAGAGGCTCGCTGCCCGGCGTCGCCGCGGCCTCGACCTTCTCGGCCTCCTCGGCGGTCAGGTAGTCGACAGCGCCCTCGTCGGTGGTGCCCGCGGGCGTCAGCGGCGCCGTACGGGTGGCGCCCGCCGACTGCACGCCGTGGGCGGTGCGTATCTGCTTGCCGAAGTCCGGGTTCGACGAGTGGACGACGATCACGCCGATCTTGTCGTACGCGATCACGACGGAGCCGCCCGCCGCGGCGATCGCCTTCTTCACCGACTCGATGGTGCCGCGGTCCGACTTGGTGTTGACGACATAGGACAGCTTCGGGCCGTCCTGCGCCTGGACCGCGGACTCCGCGGCCGGAGCCGCCGAGGCGGCGGCGGGCAGGAAGCCGAGCGAGGCGGTCAGCGACAACACGACGGGCACGGCCAGAGCGAGTCGGCGTCTGGAAGGCAGATGAGCCATGGGGTCTCCACATCATCCTGAAACGGAACCGGCCCGAGGCACAGGTCGCTCTCGGGCAGGTACATGACGGGGGTGGTGCAAGCCCGAAGCTATCCCCCCAACTCCGCGGCCATCAACGTTCTTGGGCTTATCACTTGGCGCACGAGGGTTTTCCCTCGGCCCCCTTCGCGGTACGCGCGCGCAGGTCTTCCGGACGGCCGCGGAAAACCGACTTCGGAAACACGGACCCCGAGTTGAACCGCACCGTGCGCGGCACCGTGACGTTGGGCAGGGTGCACGAGGACGATCGTGCCCCCTGCCGGATCGCCGCCGGGAGCACAACTGTCACCATCCGGCACGGTGATCCACGTCACTGTGAGGTCAGAGCCGTCATGTCCGTCGTACCCGACCCGTCCCCCGACCGCCCCCCGTCCCCCGTCACCACCGCATCCACATCGCGAGGAGGCTCCGTGGCCACCGAGACCCCGCCCGGCGCGAAGACAGACCGCCGACTCCCCTCCGCCGAGGAGTTCGTCCAGGTGCAGCAGAGCGCGGAGTTCGGTGAACTGCGCCGCTCCTACCGCTCCTTCGCCTTCCCGCTCACCATCGCCTTCATCGCCTGGTACCTGCTGTACGTCCTGCTGTCGAACTACGCGGGCGACTTCATGGGCACCAAGCTCTTCGGCAACGTCAACGTGGCCCTCCTGCTCGGCCTCGCCCAGTTCATCACCACGTTCCTCATCGCCTGGTGGTACTCGCGGCACGCCGCCGAGAAGCTCGACCCCAAGGCCGAGGCCATCAAGTCCCGGATGGAGGGCGGCGCATGAGCCCCGCGATCACCCTGGCCGCCAACGAGGCCAGCGAGCACCGGCCGCTGATCATCACCCTGTTCGGCCTGTTCGTGGTGGCCACCCTGGTCATCACCATCTGGGCGGGCCGGCAGACCAAGGACGCCGCCGACTTCTACGCCGGCGGCCGCCAGTTCAGCGCCTTCCAGAACGGCCTCGCCGTGTCCGGCGACTACATGTCCGCCGCGTCCTTCCTCGGCATCGCCGGCGCCATCGCCCTCTTCGGCTACGACGGCTTCCTCTACTCCATCGGCTTCCTGGTCGCCTGGCTGGTGGCCCTGCTGCTGGTCGCCGAACCGCTGCGCAACTCCGGCCGCTACACCATGGGCGACGTCCTGGCGTACCGCATGCGCCAGCGCCCGGTCCGCACCGCGGCGGGCACCTCCACCATCGTCGTCTCGATCTTCTACCTGCTGGCCCAGATGGCCGGCGCCGGCGTCCTCGTCTCGCTGCTGCTCGGCATCACCTCCGACGCGGGCAAGGTCGCCATCGTCGCCCTCGTCGGCCTCCTGATGATCGTCTACGTCTCCATCGGCGGCATGAAGGGCACCACCTGGGTGCAGATGGTCAAGGCCGTGCTGCTCATCAGCGGCACCATCCTGATCACCTTCCTGGTGCTGCTGAAGTTCGACTTCAACATCTCCGACCTGCTCGGCACCGCCGCCGAGAACAGCGGCAAGGGCTCCGCCTTCCTGGAGCCCGGACTCCAGTACGGCGCCACCGGCACCTCCAAGCTGGACTTCATCTCCCTGGGCATCGCCCTGGTGCTCGGCACCGCCGGACTGCCGCACATCCTGATCCGCTTCTACACGGTGCCCAACGCCAAGGCCGCCCGGAAGTCCGTGAACTGGGCCATCGGCATCATCGGCGGCTTCTACCTGATGACCATCGCCCTCGGCTTCGGCGCCGCCGCGCTGATCGACCAGGACGAGATCATCGCCTCCAACCCGTCCGGCAACACCGCCGCACCGCTGCTCGCCCTGCACCTCGGCGGCGTCGACTCGGCCTGGGGCGCGGTGCTGCTCGCCACCATCTCCGCGGTGGCCTTCGCGACGATCCTCGCCGTGGTCGCGGGCCTCACCCTGGCCTCGTCCTCGTCGTTCGCCCACGACATCTACGCGAACGTCATCAAGAAGGGCACCGCCACCGAGAAGCAGGAGGTCCGGGCCGCCCGCCTGGCCACCATCGGCATCGGCGCCGTCTCCATCCTCCTCGGCGCCCTCGCCCGCGACCTCAACGTGGCCGGCCTGGTCGCGCTCGCCTTCGCGGTCGCCGCCTCGGCGAACCTGCCGACCATCCTCTACAGCCTGTTCTGGAAGAGGTTCACCACCCAGGGCGCCCTGTGGTCGATCTACGGCGGCCTGATCGTCGCCGTCGGCCTCGTACTGTTCTCGCCCGTCGTCTCCGGCGACCCGAAGGCGATGTTCCCGGACGTCGACTTCCACTGGTTCCCGCTGAAGAACCCGGGCATCATCTCCATCCCGTTCGGCTTCCTGATGGGCTGGCTCGGCACCGTCCTGTCCAAGGAGGAGCCGGACACCGACAAGTACGCCGAGCTTGAGGTCAGGTCCCTGACCGGCACCGGAGCGCACTGAGCGCACCCCTCGCCGCGGCCGCGTCGTAGAGTCCTACGACGCGGCCGCGTCTTACCTGGCGGATTACCTGGTGGATCAGGGCGGTGTCGACGCCGGTGCCGTCACGTAGGCTCGCAGGTGACGGAAGACATGCGATCGGCGGTACGGGAGGGGGCCACGTGCTCATCGACACCTTCGGCCGGGTGGCCACCGACCTCAGGGTCTCGCTCACCGACCGGTGCAACCTCCGCTGCACGTACTGCATGCCCGAGGAGGGCCTGCAGTGGCTGGCCAAGCCCGACCTGCTCACCGACGACGAGATCGTGCGGCTGATCGACATCGCCGTGCGTGAGCTGGGCATCGAGGAGGTCCGGTTCACCGGCGGAGAGCCCCTGCTGCGCCCCGGTCTGGTCGGAATCGTCGAGCGCGTCGCCGCTCTGGCCCCCCGTCCCCAGATGTCCCTGACCACCAACGGCATAGGCCTCAGGCGCACGGCGGCAGCCCTGAAGGCCGCGGGCCTGGACCGGGTCAACGTCTCCCTCGACACCCTGCGCCCCGACGTCTTCAAGACCCTCACCCGCCGTGACCGCCACAAGGACGTCCTCGAAGGTCTCCAGGCCGCCCGCGAGGCCGGCCTCACCCCGGTCAAGGTCAACTCGGTCCTGATGCCGGGGCTGAACGACGACGAGGCGCCGGACCTCCTGGCCTGGGCGGTCGAGCACGACTACGAACTGCGCTTCATCGAGCAGATGCCCCTGGACGCCCAGCACGGCTGGAAGCGCGACGGCATGGTCACCGCCGGTGACATCCTCACCTCCCTGCGCACCCGCTTCGACCTCACCCCGGAGGGCTCGGGGGAGCGTGGCTCCGCCCCCGCGGAACGCTGGCTGGTCGACGGCGGCCCGCATCGCGTGGGCGTCATCGCCTCGGTGACCAGGCCCTTCTGTTCCGCCTGCGATCGCACCCGGCTCACCGCCGACGGCCAGGTCCGCACCTGCCTCTTCGCCACCGAGGAGACGGATCTGCGCGCGGCCCTGCGCTCGGACGCCCCGGACGAGGAGATCGCCCGTATCTGGCGCCAGGCGATGTGGGGCAAGAAGGCGGGCGCGGGCCTGGACGACCCGACCTTCGTACAGCCGGACCGGCCGATGTCGGCGATAGGCGGCTGACGGCCCCCATGGGCGACAGCCCTCAAGGGGCGCGAGGAACTGCGCGATCCTAGGGGCGCGGGGAACTGCGCAGTCTTTGAGGGGCGCGGGGAACTGCGCGATCTTAGGGGCGCGGGGAACTGCGCAGTCTTGAGGGGCGCGAGGAACTGCGCGAACAACCACGCACGACGGAACGCCGAAGAACCGCACCGCACCCTACGGCGCGAGCTCTTCCCACTCCTTCAACAGCACGACGTCCTTCAAGAACCCCCGGACACCCAGGAACTGCGAAAGATGCTCCCGATGCTCCTCGCACGCGAGCCACGTCTTGCGCCGCTCCGGCGTGTGGAGCTTGGGGTTGTTCCACGCCAGCACCCACACGGCGTCGGCCCGGCAGCCCTTCGCGGAACAGATCGGGGTGTCACTCACAGGTTCGTCTCACAACCGCAAAGGAAAAGGCGACGCCGAGCAGCCACGGGGGGAGCTGCCCGGCGTCGGTCCGTCGCTCCGACGGGGGATGCGGAGCGCGTAGGCAGTATGCCACGGGTACCCCATCGCGGGGCACCGGAACAACACGATTGATTCGGCCCGTTCACAGGTGGCACACAGCCTTGCTCAGACCCGATCGGTCGGCTCGTCGTCGCCCTGCCGGGGCGGCGTGATCATCGGCCGTGACGGTGTGCTCACGAACGTCGAGGGCAGTCCGGGCGCGTTCTCCCGCCCGGCGTTGGCGATCACCACCGCGATGTACGGCAGGACCAGCCCGAGCACCAGCGCCACGATCGCGACGTGCCGCTCCACGTTCCACAACACCGCTGCCAGGACCACCGACACCGTGCGCACGCTCATAGAGATGACGTACCGGCGCTGCCGGCCGCGGACATCGTCCTGAAGTCCCTGCCGGGCTCCGGTGATCCGGAAAACCTCGGCGCCATCGCCGCTGTGCCGCATCCGCATCACTCTTCACCATCCGCCCGCATCGGATCCACCCGGCCCGTGGCCAGATCCGCTCCCGGCGGGACCCGGGTCCGGACAACCTCCACGTTACGCCGCGGCTGCGTCGCATTCGAGACCGGGTCACCCCACCGCCTGCACGAACGGACTTGGGCCCCGCCACGTACGACCGGGGCCGACATGCGGCGTACGCCGACCGCGCCCAGACTGAGTGCAGTGCTCACGAGGAGCCACAGGAGGAGGCGAACCATGGGCTGGTTGTGGGCGATCATCGTGGGGTTCGTGCTGGGTCTGATCGCCAAGGCGGTCCTGCCCGGCAAGCAGCACAGTCCGCTGTGGCTGACCACCATCTTCGGCATGCTCGGCGCGGTCGCCGGCAACGCCATGGCCCGCGGGTTCGGCGTCGAGGAGACCGCCGGCATCGACTGGACCCGCCACATCTTCCAGATCGTCGCCGCGGTGATCATCGTGGCCGTGGGCGACATGGCGTACATGGCGACGTTCGGCAAGCGCAGGCAGCAGCGCGCCTGAACTCAGACGCGGAACCGCGCACAAGCCACGACGAACGGGTCACTCACGCGGTCAGGGGCGCACAGCCACGACGAACAGCCCATCAACGCCGTCAGGGGCGCGGGGAACCGCGCGACAAGCCACGACGAGCGGTAAGTCGCAGGATCCCCGCACCCCTACGGCGCGAAGGCGTAAGAACCCTCAGCCCTGAGCCACCGTCCCGGTCACCTCGACGGCGGCCAGGTTCTTCTTGCCCCGGCGCAGGACCAGCCAGCGTGCGTGCAGCAGGTCCTCCTTCGCCGGCACCGCGTCCTCGGAGGCGACCTTGACGTTGTTCACGTAGGCACCGCCCTCCTTGACGGTCCGCCGAGCCGCGGACTTGCTCGGCGCGAGCCCCACCTCGGTGAACAGGTCGACGACGGCCCCCAGCTCGGCCACCGTCGCGTGCGGCACCTCGGACAGGGCCGCGGCCAGCGTCTTCTCGTCGAGCTCGGCCAGCTCACCCTGCCCGAACAGGGCACGCGACGCGGCGACGACCGCCTCGGTCTGCCCGGCACCGTGCACCAGCGTGGTCAGCTCCTCGGCCAGCGCCCGCTGAGCGGCCCGCGCCTGCGGCCGCTCCTCGGTCGACCGCTCCAGCTCCTCGATCTCCTCCCGGGACCTGAAGCTGAAGATCCGCAGGAACTTCGACACGTCCCGGTCGTCGGCGTTGAGCCAGAACTGGTAGAAGGCGTACGGCGTGGTCATCTCCGCATCGAGCCACACCGTGCCCGACTCGGTCTTGCCGAACTTGGTGCCGTCGGCCTTGGTGATCAACGGCGTGGCCAGCGCGTGCACCGCCGCGTGCGGCTCGACCTTGTGGATCAGGTCGGCGCCCGCGGTGAGGTTGCCCCACTGGTCGCTGCCGCCGGTCTGCAGCGTGCAGCCGTACCTGCGGTACAGCTCCAGGAAGTCCATGCCCTGCAGGATCTGGTAGCTGAACTCGGTGTAGCTGATGCCGGCGTCGGAGTTCAGCCGCCGGGCGACGGCCTCCTTCGCGATCATCTTGTTGACCCGGAAGTGCTTGCCGACGTCCCGCAGGAACTCGATGGCCGACATGCCCTGGGTCCAGTCCAGGTTGTTGACCATGGTGGCGGCGTGCGGGCCCTCGAAGTCCAGGAACCGCTCGATCTGGCCGCGCAGCCGGGACACCCAGGCGGCCACCACCTCGGGGTCGTTCAGCGTGCGCTCCGCGGTCGGCTTCGGGTCGCCGATCAGACCGGTGGCACCCCCGACCAGACCCAGCGGGCGGTTGCCCGCCTGCTGGATCCGGCGCATCGTCAGGATCTGCACGAGGTTGCCCAGGTGCAGGCTGGGCGCGGTCGGGTCGAAGCCGCAATAGAACGTGACGGGGCCGTCCGCGAACGCCTTGCGCAATGCGTCCTCGTCAGTGGAGAGGGCGATGAGCCCACGCCACTTCAGCTCCTCGACGATGTCCGTCACGGTTCTCGTGTCTCCTCGGATGATCCTCAGGCGGTCGAGCGACCACCACCCCTGAGGTTATACGCCCCGGCTGACAGAGCTCATATTGAAATCGGGGACCCGCACCGGGGGCATCGCGGCCCTGGTGAACCAGTCGCTCCACTCCCGGGGCAGCGTGCGCTCGGTGCGCCCGGCCTCGGTGACCCGGCCCAGCAGCCCGACCGGTGACTCGTTGAAGCGGAAGTTGTTCACCTCACCGGTCACCTCGCCGTTCTCCACGAGGTAGACGCCGTCCCGGGTCAGACCGGTGAGCAGCAGCGACGCCGGGTCGACCTCGCGGATGTACCACAGGCAGGTCAGCAGCAGACCCCGCTCGGTGCTCGCGATCATCTCGTCCAGGGAGCGGTCCTCACCGCCGTCCAGGACGAGGTTGTCGACGGCGGGGGCGAGCGGCAGCCCGGTCAGACCGGCGGTGAACCGGCTGGTGATCAGGTTCCTCAGCTCGCCGCCGGCGACCCACTCGGTGGGCGCGAGCGGCAGGCCGTTGTCGAACACCGACGCGTCGCCGCCGGAGGAGTGCGCGAGCACGAACGGCAGCGACTCCAGGCCGGGCTCGTTCGGGTCGCTGCGCAGGGTCAGCGGAAGGTCGGTCAGCTTCTCACCGATCCGGGTGCCGCCGCCCGGCTTGGAGAACACCGTGCGGCCCTCGGCCGCGTCCCGGCCGGACGCCGACCACATCTGGTAGATCAGCAGGTCCGCGACCGCGGTCGGCGGCAGCAGCGTCTCGTACCGGCCGGCCGGCAGCTCGATCCGCCGCTCCGCCCAGCCGAGCCGCACCGCCAGCTCCGCGTCCAGCGCCGCCGGGTCGACGTCCTTGAAGTCCCGCGTGGAGCGGCCCGCCCACGCCGAGCGGGTCCGGTCGGGCGACTTCGCGTTCAGCTCCAGCGTGCCGTTGGGCTGGTCGTGCCGCAGCCGCAGACCCGTGGACGTACCCACATAGCTGGAGGTCATCTCGTGGTTGGCGAAGCCGTACAGCTCGCGTCCGCCCGCCCGCGCGCGGGCGAAGGCCTCGCCGAGCGCGGGGGCGAAGTCGGCGAACACCGCCGAGGAGGTCTCCTCCGGCGCGTCCGTGAAGTCGGGCGCCACGGCGACGCCGCTGACCAGCGGCTGCGCGTCCTCCGCGGGCGCGGCCCCGCGCGCGGCGGCCTCGGCGGCCCGCACCAGCGGCTCCAGCTCGTCCGCGGTCACCGCCGAGCGCGACACCACGCCGGAGGCGGTGCCCTCCTTGCCGTCCACGGTCGCGATCACCGTCAGGGTGCGCCCGCGCGTGACACCGTTGGTGGTCAGCGCGTTGCCCGCCCAGCGCAGATTCGCCGTCGACTGCTCGTCGGCGATGACCACGCACCCGTCGGCGCGGGACAGCCCCAGGGCCCGCTCGACGATCTCGTGCGGCTTGTTCGTACGAGGACTCATCGCCCGGCCTCCTGCGTGGTGTTCAGACTGTGCTTGCCCGGGTGACGACGCCCGGACCCCCGGCAGATCCTGATGTCGCCGCTCACTTACCGGCCTCCTGCGTCGTGTTCAGAATGTTGACGCCCCGGAAAAGGGCGGACGGGCAGCCGTGGGACACGGCGGCGACCTGGCCGGGCTGGGCCTTGCCGCAGTTGAATGCGCCGCCCAGGACATAGGTCTGCGGACCGCCGACGGCCGTCATGGAGCCCCAGAAGTCCGTGGTGGTGGCCTGGTAGGCGACGTCCTTGAGCTGGCCGGTGATCCGGCCGTTCTCGATCTTGAAGAAGCGCTGCCCGGTGAACTGGAAGTTGTAGCGCTGCATGTCGATCGACCAGGACCGGTCACCGACGACGTAGATGCCCCGGTCGACCCCGCCGATCAGGTCCTCGGTCGACAGCCCGGCCGGGTCCGGCCGCAGCGAGACGTTGGCCATGCGCTGCACCGGCACATGGCCGGGGGAGTCGGCGAACGCGCACCCGTTGGACCGCCCGAGGCCGGTCAGCCGCGCGATCCGGCGGTCGAGCTGGTAGCCGACCAGCGTGCCGTCCTTCACCAGGTCCCAGGACTGCGCCCGGACGCCCTCGTCGTCGTAGCCGACGGTCGCCAGGCCGTGCTCGGCGGTGCGGTCGCCGGTGACGTTCATCAGGTCCGAGCCGTACCGGAGCTTGCCGAGCTGGTCGAAGGTGGCGAAGGAGGTGCCGGCGTAGGCGGCCTCGTAGCCGAGCGCCCGGTCCAGCTCGGTGGCGTGCCCGATGGACTCGTGGATGGTCAGCCACAGATTGGACGGGTCGACGACGAGGTCGTACAACCCCGCCTCCACGCTCGGCGCGCGCATCTTCTCGGCGAGCAGTCCGGGGATCCCGTCCAGCTCGGCGTCCCAGTCCCAGCCGGTGCCCGTCAGATACTCCCAGCCGCGTCCGGCCGGCGGCGCGATGGTGCGCATGGAGTCGAACTCGCCGCTGGACTCGTCCACCGACACGGCCGTGAGCTGCGGGTGCAGCCGGACGCGCTGCTGGGTGGTCACGGTCCCGGCCGTATCGGCGTAGAACTTGTTCTCGTGCACGGTGAGCAGCGAGGCGTCGACGTGGTCGACCCCCTGCGCGGCCAGCAGCCGGTTGCTCCACTCCGCCAGCAGCGCCGACTTCTCCTCGTCGGGCACCGTGAACGGGTCGACCTCGTACGACGACACCCATGTCTTCTCGGTGTGCACCGGCTCGTCGGCCAGCTCCACCCGCTCGGCCGACCCGGCCGCCCTGATCACCTGCGCGGACAGCTTGGCCATCGCGACCGCCTGCGCGGCGACCCGCGCCGCCGCGTCCATCGTCAGGTCGACGCCCGAGGCGAACCCCCAGGTCCCGCCGTGCACGACCCGCACCGCATATCCCAGGTCGGTGACGTCCGAGGTGCCGGCCGGCTTGGCGTCCCGCAGCCGCCAGGACGCGCTGCGCACCCGCTCGAACCGGAAATCGGCGTGCTCGGAGCCCAGGGCACGCGCGCGTGCGAGCGCTGCGTCGGCCAGAGCGCGTAGCGGGAGTGCCGTGAACGACTCGTCAATGCTATGAGGCACCGGCGTCTCTTTCTGTCGGATCGGTCGGGATGCAGCGGAGGCGTCTACGATCATGGCGCTCATCCCGCGCGCGGACCACATGTTTCGGGCCTGAGTCGGCCGGATTCTGTAGAGACCCGACAGAGCGACCCCCGCGCCACTGTGGATGCCCGAATGCCCGCGGCGGCAGGACGCCAGATAGGTTTTTGGTGAAGCCGCCTGTCATCCAGGTGTCCGGGCGGGCAAGACCGCAATCGAAAGGGTGATCCGTTGAGCCGCTCGGTTCTCGTCACCGGAGGCAACCGGGGCATCGGCCTCGCCATCGCCCGCGCATTCGCCGACGCCGGCGACCAGGTCGCGATCACGTATCGCTCGGGTGAGCCGCCGGCCGCCCTGACGGAATTGGGCTGCCTCGCCGTCAAGTGCGACATCACCGATCCCGAGCAGGTGGAGCAGGCCTACAAGGAGATCGAAAACAGCCACGGTCCCGTCGAGGTGCTCGTCGCCAACGCCGGTGTCACCAAGGACCAGCTGCTGATGCGCATGTCCGAGGAGGACTTCACCTCGGTCATCGACACCAACCTCACCGGCACCTTCCGGGTCGTCAAGCGCGCCAACCGCGGCATGCTGCGCGCCAAGAAGGGCCGCGTCGTCCTGATCTCGTCCGTCGTCGGACTGCTCGGCTCCGCCGGGCAGGCGAACTACGCCGCATCCAAGGCCGCCCTGGTCGGCTTCGCGCGCTCCCTGGCCCGTGAACTGGGGTCGCGCAACATCACCTTCAACGTCGTCGCGCCCGGCTTCGTCGACACCGACATGACCAAGGCGCTCACCGACGAGCAGCGCGCGAACATCGTGTCGCAGGTCCCGCTCGGCCGTTACGCGCAGCCGGGGGAGATCGCCGCGGCCGTGCGGTTCCTCGCCTCGGACGACGCTTCGTACATCACTGGAGCCGTCATCCCCGTTGACGGCGGACTGGGAATGGGTCACTGATCACCATGAGCGGAATTCTCGAGGGCAAGCGCGTCCTGATCACCGGTGTGCTGATGGAGTCCTCCATCGCCTTCCACGCCGCCAAGCTGGCCCAGGAGCAGGGTGCCGAGATCATCCTGACCGCCTGGCCGCGGCCCACCCTGACCGAGCGCATCGCCAAGAAGCTCCCCAAGCCCACCAAGGTCATCGAGCTCGACGTCACCAACGACGAGCACCTGGGCCGGCTGGCCGACCTGGTCGGCGAGGAGCTCGGCGGCCTCGACGGTGTCGTGCACTCCATCGGTTTCGCCCCGCAGGACGCGCTCGGCGGCAACTTCCTCAACACGCCGTTCGAGTCGGTCGCCACCGCCATGCACGTCTCGGCGTTCTCCCTGAAGTCGCTCACCATGGCCTGCCTGCCGCTGATGCAGAACGGCGGCTCGGTCGTCGGTCTCACCTTCGACGCGCAGTTCGCCTGGCCGCAGTACGACTGGATGGGCCCGGCCAAGGCCGCCCTGGAGGCCACCAGCCGCTACATGGCGCGTGACCTGGGCAAGCAGAACATCCGCTGCAACCTGATCTCGGCGGGCCCGCTCGGCTCCATGGCCGCCAAGTCCATCCCGGGCTTCGGCGAGCTGGCCTCCGTGTGGGACACCCGCTCTCCGCTGGAGTGGGACCTGAAGGACCCCGAGCCGGCCGGCCGCGGCATCGTCGCCCTGCTGAGCGACTGGTTCCCGAAGACCACCGGCGAGATCATCCACGTGGACGGCGGTCTGCACGCCATCGGCGCCTGATCGCAGCTCGTCCCGGGCCCACGGCTCCGACGCCCCGTTTCCCGCAGCGTGCGGGGAGCGGGGCGTCCCCCGTTCGGCCCATCCGGCCGGGCGCCGACGGCGGACGACTGGGCAGTCTGGATGAAGCTTCACCGCATGACTCCCCTCCCCAGCCCGGCCGAGGAGGTCCCCTTGTGCGCCTGTCCAGAAGCCTGGCCCCAGTGACCCTCGCCCTCGCTCTCGCCTTCTGCGCCCCGTACGAGGCGATGCCCCACGCGCGCGTGGCCGAGGAGAGTCCTTCGTCGCCGTTCGAAGCCGAGTGCCGCACCGGTGTCAGCGGCTCCCATGTGGTCGCCCACTGCCACAACCCCTACCCGGGGGTCGACCGGGTGCGGCTGCACATCGAGTGCGACCGCTGGTGGGACCTCGACACCGACAGCGCGCCCGTCGACGCGGGCCCGGCGGTGACCGTGCGGCTCACCGGCCGGTGCTGGAAGGAGGTCCGCTCGGCGTGGATCAGCCATCAGCGGGCGTGAGCCGGGTGGGCGGGCGGCGCCGCCCGCCCGCGCGGGCGGTGATCCGGCCGCCGCGGGTTCCGGCGGGGGCCCGGTCGAGCCGCTGAGCGCGGCCCTGCTCAGCCCTCGGCGCGCGTGGCGCCCGTGAGCGGGCGGCAGCCGAGCGGGTAGCTCTCCGCTTGCGCCGGGCGCCGCCGGAGGTGGCCAACTGCGCCTTCCCGCTCGCCCTGACCATGGTCGGCATGCGCGCCCGCACGGGGGCGGGAGTGGCCCAGCTGTCCGCCTTCGCCCAGAGCACCGGCTAACTGATCTCCATCCCCGGCCCGCTCCTGGTCGGTGTCCTCTACCAGCACACCGGCGGCTGGGGCGTCCCGCTCGCCCTCATGGCCGCGCTGATGCTGCCGCAGCTGGCGATCGGCTTCCTCGCGGGCCGCGACCGCATCGTGGAGGACGAGGCGGCGCGCTGAGCTGTGGAGGACGAGGCGGCGCGCTGAGCTGCGGAGGCCGAGACGGCGCGCTGAGCTGCGGAGGCCGACGGGGCCCCTGCCCTGGGCGGGGGCCGGGTGACCCCGAGGCGCCCGTCGGGGCGGGCGGGTGCGAGACTGGCCGCATGCCTGTGCTCGACCCGAACCCCCAGAACGGCCAGAAGAAGATGCTGATCGTCTTCGGCGCGTTCTTCGCCATCTTCGTCGTCATCGCCGTCATCGCGTCCGTCGCCGCTCCCTGATCCGGTGCCGCCCCGCGCGACGGGGTGGGGCTAGCCCCCGTATCCCCTAGGGGGTGAGGGTCAGGGTCAAGTGGGTGGATCACCGGATGGGTTGGGGCCCTCGCGGCCCGTAGCTTCGAGGTGTGGCCGCGGGAAGCGGCCCACGGACCAGTCGAAGACCTGCGGAGGCACCCATGTCGGCCACCCTGCACACGCGGCCCCGCCCGGCGACCACGGGCGCCGGCACCCGGCTGCCCTGGTGGGCCCTCGCGCTGCCCGTCCTGGCCTTCGGCACGCTGTTCGCCCTCATACTCAACCCTTCCGAGGCACACGCGACGTCCGGCGGGGACCCGGCGACAGCCCACCTCGTCGAGCGCGCGCAGCAACTGTTCGACCTCGGACGATGACCTCGGCCCAGGTCAGTGCCGAGGGCGGTCGACGCTGGTCACAGCCCTGGTGAGGGCGGCTGTCAACTCCCTGCGCCTTGTGGCGTCTTTCATGCGAAGCTGGGACGCATGAGCGTCGCAGAACCCCGCAGGATCGTCCTCTTCCGCCACGCCAAGGCCGACTGGCCGCAGGTGAACGACCACGACCGGCCGCTCGCCGAGCGGGGCCGCATGGACGCCGCCGAAGCCGGACGCAGGCTCGCCGACACCGGCATCCCCTTCGATCTGGCCCTGTGCTCCACCGCGACCCGGACCCGCGAGACCTGGAAGCTCGCGGTCCACGAGCTCCCGCACCGGCCACGGACCGTCTACGAGGAGCGGGTCTATGAGGCCTCTCCCGGCGAGCTGATCGCCGTGCTCAACGAGACCCCCGACGATGCGCGCCACCTCGTGCTCATCGGCCACAACCCCGGCGTCCACAGCCTCGCCGAGATCCTTTCCGGCGAATCCGAGGGCGACACCGCCGTACGGATGAACCGCCGGGGCTTCCCCACCGCCGCGTACGCGGTGCTGACCTTCAGCGGGGCCTGGAAGAGCCTGGAGCCCGGCGTCGGCACCCTGGTCGACTACTGGGCGCCGACCGACTGAGTCGCCCAGCACAGGGAAGAGGCCCGGCGCCGCGGCGGCACCGGGCCCTCCACCCGCCGATCCGGGCGTGCCGGGACGCCGAGGTCGGCGAACCGGGTCGTCGTGAGGCCGACGACCCGCACAGCGGGACCCGTGACGCCCACGACCGGCAACGGGGCAGGCGCCCGCGGGCTCACTCCGCCCCGTGCGTGTCCGCCGCCTCGACCTCTTCGCGGGTGATGCCGAGCAGATACAGGACGGCGTCCAGGAACGGCACGTTCACCGCCGTGTGGGCCGCCTCGCGCACCACGGGCTTGGCGTTGAAGGCGACCCCGAGCCCGGCCGCGTTGAGCATGTCCAGGTCGTTGGCGCCGTCGCCGATCGCCACGGTCTGCGACAGCGGAACCCCCGCCTCCGCGGCGAACCGGCGCAGCAGCCGCGCCTTGCCCGCGCGGTCCACGATCTCGCCGGTGACCCTGCCGGTGAGTCGGCCGTCGACGATCTCCAGGGTGTTGGCCTGGGCGAAGTCCAGTCCCAGCCGCTCCCTGAGGTCGTCGGTGACCTGGGTGAAACCGCCGGAGACGACACCCACCTGGTAGCCGAGCCGCTTCAGGGTGCGGATCAGGGTGCGCGCGCCCGGGGTCAGCCGCACCTCGGCGCGCACCTTGTCCACCACCGAGGCGTCCAGCCCCGCCAGCAGCTCCACGCGCGCGTGGAGCGACTGCTCGAAGTCCAGCTCACCGCGCATCGCGGCCGCGGTCACCTCGGCGACCTTGTCCTCGCACCCGGCGTGCGCGGCGAAGAGCTCGATCACCTCGTCCTGGATGAGCGTGGAGTCGACGTCCATGACCACCAGCCGCTGGGCGCGGCGGTGCAGCCCCGCCGCGACGACCGCGACGTCGACGCCGAGCACGGCGGCCTCGGTCACCAGCGCGGTGCGCAGCGGCTCGGTCTCCACGCCGGAGACCGCGAACTCCACGGCGGTCACGGGGTACTTGGCGAGCCGGAAGATACGGTCGATGTTGGCGCCGACGTTGGTGATCCTCGCGGCGATGGCGGAGGTCGCCTCCGCGGTCAGCGGGTGTCCCAGCACGGTCACCAGGGACCGGCCGAGCCCGCGAGGACGGTTGTCGCCGAGGCCGGAGATGATCTCCGCCTGCATCTTCATCGACTCGGCCCAGCTGTGCACGGTCGCCCGCAGGTCGCCCTCCGTGCCGGGCGGCGGCTCGGTGACGAGTGCGCACAGCACCATCCGGCCACGGGTGACGACCTGCTCGATGTCGACCACGTCGACCGAGTAGGCGGCGAGGGTGTCGAAGAGTCCGGCTGTGATGCCCGGCCTGTCCTTGCCGAAGATCTTGACAAGGAGGGTGGGGACGTCAGAGGTCTGCGAAGCACTCATGGTGTTCCCACCGTATCCGGCACCCAGTGCCGTACGCCCGGCGGGTCCGCCAGGCGGACAGGGAACTCTGTGTGTCCACCCGATGGCGTGTCCCGGGCGCCGAGACGGTGGCCCCGTTACCGGCGCAGCTCAGCGCCCTCCCCGGGGCGGCCGCGGCGGGCCGGGCGGAGGCGGCGGCCCTTCCTCGGGCGAGGTCGGAGGCCGTTTCCCGGGCGGCCGGGCATTCGGATCCCGGCCCGGCGCCCGTGAGGGCGGCGGCCCGAAGGGCCTGAGCATGGTCGGTGCGCCGGAAAGGTCGCCGGACGAGTCGTCCGAATACGCACCGCCCCGGTTGTCCGCCGACCCGCCGTCCGGGGCACCGGGCTCGCCCGCGCCCCCGCTGACGGCCTCCGGCCGGACCACCGAGCCCGGCCGGGCATCCGCCGGCTCCCGCCCGCCTTCCGGCTCCCGCCCGCCCTCCGGCAGCCGCAGGTACGGGTTGGTGTGCGGGTTCGGCGGCCGGTACGGCGTGCCGGGCGTGTAGGGCCCCGACGAGCCCTGCGCACCCGCGAGAGCACCGGCACCCGCCGCGTCACCCAGTGCCAGCGGCGCGACCCGCCTCCCGGCCACCCCGCACACCCACGCCAGCAGCCCTCCGGCGGCCCCCGCGCCCGCGCCCCACACCGCGCCCAGCATCAGGGCCACATCGGGCCGCGCCCGCAACCGCACCCCGGAGCCGAACGCGTCGACCCCGAGCACGGACAGCGAGGCATCCACGGAGACCTCCACCAGCCAGACCAGCAGCGGCAGAGCCGACGCGGTCACGACCCCCAGCCGCAGCGCGCACACCCCGGCGAAACGCAGCACACCGCCGCCACGCGCCCCCGTGGCCCGGGACGCCGGTACGGCACCAGGGGCAGGGCCCGTACCCGCACCCGGTACGCCCCCGGCACCCGCGCCGCCGCCGGGCCCCGCCACCGGCGTCCGCGCCGCCACCAGCACCCCCGCCAGCAGCATCCCCGCGGCCGCGGCCACGCCCAGCAGCCACACCCGCCGGTCCAGCTCGGCCAGCCGCGCCAGCGTCACCGCGCGGTCGGAGTCGACGAGGAGATCGTCGAGCGGATACGGCAGGAAGCCGGCCAGCGGGCCCGTGGCCGCTCCGTCGAACGGCACGAAGAGCCCGACGGGCACCCCCAGCCACACCCCGTTCGGCGCGCCGAGCAGGGCCGCGCCCACGATGCGCCGGGGATGGTCGTCGCCGAAGGCGGCGTACCCGGCGGCGGCCCACCCCGCGGCCACGGCCAGCAGCAGCACGGTCACCAGGGCGGAGACGGCCGGCCGGACGACTCGGTGCAGGGCGTCCAGCCGGGCCGGCAGGGGAGTGCGGCGCGAGGCCAGCAGCGCGATGACCAGCACGCACGCGACCCAGAGGGCACCGCGCAGCAGCGTGGGCGAGGTGTCGACGGTGAACCCGACGGCGGCCTCGGCGTCGACGAGGTCGCCCACCCGGTCCGGCAGCAGCCCGCCGATGTCCCCGATGCCCCCGATGTCCCCGACGTCGCCGAGGCCCGGGATCTCCAGGCCGCCGGAGCCGCCGTCGGAGCCCCCCGTGCCGGGCAGCCGGTCCAGTCCCAGGGCGCCGCCGTCGATCGTGATCACATCGTGGCCCGCCCAGGCCAGCCCGCTCAGCATCGCCACGAACAGCGCGACCACCGCGCCCGCGCGGGCGAGCAGTTCGGCCGGCGGGACGACAAGTCCGGCCGCCCGCAGGGACCGTAGGAAGAACCACGCCAGCAGGAGCGCCCCGACCAGGCCGACGCCCAGTGGCGTGATCTCGATGGCCGTGGTGGCCTGGGCGCCCTGGAGCCCGAACGCGGACACATCGCCGGACGGGGTCACCGCACCACCCGCCCCGAGCGCCACGACCGCCGCCGTCATCGGCCCCAGTTCGCCCGCCCTGTCGGCCCCGAGCAGATGCAGCCCCAGCGCGGCGGTGCCCGCCATGCCGATCAACGCCCAGCTCACAGCGGCGATCGCGGCCAGCAGCACATCGATCCAGGGCACCTTGGCGTTCGACTGCGCGGTTCCGGCATTCATGGCAGACCCCCCCGATCCGCGAAGCGGCGTGGATGCCGCGCATGTCCCCCTCGCGTGGAATACCACTCTCCGCGCAGGTTTCAACCCCCGTCAACGACAAAGCCTCGGTGCGCCCGTGCGCGGTCTTTACAAGGCCCGACTTTCGGTCAGGGGGCCGCTACTGAAATAGTTCCCCCCGATGTTCGACATCCCTAGACTCCCTGCGATGGGGGTAACTCGGGGGACAACTCAGTGGGGCATGGAGTGCCGGAACTCGTACTGGAAACAAACGGACGGACCTGGACGTTGGATCCGTCCCGGTCCTACACGCTCGGACGCGATCCGCAGGGAGACGTCGTGTTCGACGACGCCAGGGTCTCCTGGCGACACGCCACGGTCAGCTTCAACGGCCGCAGTTGGGTCGTCGAGGACCACGGCAGCACCAACGGCACGTTCGTGCAGGGGCAGCGGATCCATCAGCTGGAGATCGGCCCGGGCACCGCGCTGCACCTGGGCAACGCGACCGACGGACCGAAGGTCGGCCTGAGTGGCGCGCCGGCCGGCGTGACCACACCGCAGGGGCAGCCGCAGCAGCCGTACGCCGCACAGGGCGCCGGCCCCGGCTGGGCCCAGCAGGCCCCGCAGCAGCCGGCGCCTCAGCAGCAGGCCCCGCAGGCCGGCTGGCAGCAGCCGCCCGCCGGGAACATCCCGCAGCAGCAGGGCGGCCCGGCCGCGGGCCCGGGGGCGCCGGTCTACGGCGACCGCAGCCCGACGACGTTCCACCAGTTCTCGCTCGGCCGCGTGATGCGCATCGGCCGTTCGCTGGAGAACGACCTGGTCGTCTCGGACCTTCAGGTCTCCCGTCACCACGCGGAGTTCCACTCCACGCCCGACGGCCGCATGGAGATCCGCGACCTCGGTTCGCACAACGGCACCTACGTCAACGGTCAGCCGATCGCCAAGGGCGGCACCACGCTGCTCGGCCCGGCCGACATCGTCGGCGTCGGCCACTCGACGTTCCGTATCGTCGGCGACCGCCTTGAGGAGTTCGTCGACACCGGTGAGGTCTCCTTCTCCGCCCGTCACCTGACCGTCACGGTCGACGGCGGCAAGCAGATCCTCAAGGACGTCTCCTTCGGCGTCCCGGAGAAGTCGCTGATCGCGGTCATCGGACCGTCCGGTTCCGGCAAGTCCACCCTGCTCAAGGCGCTCACCGGTTACCGGCCCGCCAACCAGGGCGAGGTGCTCTACGACAACCGGAACCTCTACAAGCAGTTCGCCGAGCTGCGCCAGCGCATCGGTCTGGTCCCGCAGGACGACATCCTGCACAAGGAGCTGACCGTCAAGAAGGCCCTCAAGTACGCCGCCAAGCTGCGCTTCCCGGCCGACACCACGGCCGCCGAGCGCGAGGCCCGCATCAACGAGGTGCTGCGCGAGCTCAAGCTCGACATCCACAAGGACAAGAAGGTCACCTCCCTGTCCGGCGGCCAGCGCAAGCGCGTCTCGGTCGCCCTGGAACTGCTGACCAAGCCGTCGCTGATCTTCCTGGACGAGCCCACCTCGGGCCTCGACCCGGGCATGGACCGCGATGTCATGCAGCTGCTGCGCGGCCTCGCGGACGACGGCCGTACGGTCCTCGTCGTCACCCACTCGGTGGCCGAGCTGGCGATCTGCGACAAGCTCCTGGTGATGGCCCCGGGCGGCTCGGTCGCCTACTTCGGCCCGCCGGAGGAGGCGCTGAACTTCTTCGGCTACGACACCTGGGCCGATGTCTTCTCCGCCTTCGAGAACTACCGCGACTACGACTGGGCGGGCCGCTGGAAGGGCTCGCAGCACTACCAGATGTACGCCGCGGACATCGACGCCGTCGCCCCGCAGGCCGTACCGATGCCGGCCATGCAGGCGATGAAGCCGCCGAAGCCGCAGGGCTGGATGTCGCAGTTCGTCACGCTGGTGCGCCGCTACACCTCGGTGATCGCCTCCGACAAGGGCTTCCTCGCCCTGATGGTGATCCTGCCGGCCGTCCTCGGCGCTGTGAGCCTGCTCATCGACCCCGACCGCGGTCTGCTGCCGAACCCGCCCAACCAGGCGGGCCGGGTCATCCCGAACGGCACGGCCACCACCGTGCTGCTGATCCTCGCGGTCGGCGCCTGCTTCGCGGGCGCGGCGAACTCCGTCCGCGAGCTGATCAAGGAACGGGTGATCTACGAACGGGAGCGCGCGACCGGCCTGTCCCGTTCGGCGTACCTGATGTCGAAGGTGTTCGTGCTCGGCATGATCACGGTGTTCCAGGGCCTGCTGGTGGGGGTCATCGGCTTCTCCAGCCGTGAGATCCCCGAGGAGGGCCTCGTCCTCGGCAGCGCCACCATGATCGAGCTGTCCGTGCCGATCATGGCCCTGGGCTTCACCTCGATGATGTTCGGTCTGATCATCTCCTCGCTGGTGAAGACCGCCGAGAAGACCATGCCGCTGCTGGTCATGTTCGCGATCATCCAGGTCGTCTTCACCGGCTGCCTCTTCGCCCTGAACGGCACGGTCGGCGTCAACCAGTTCTCGTACCTGATGCCGTCGCGCTGGGCGGTGGCCGCCGCGGGCGCCACGCTGGACTTCAACAAGATCAGCCCGCCCGAGGAGGGCGTCGACACCGACCCGCTGTGGGAGCACACCGTCGGCGCCTGGGGCATGGACATGGTCGCTCTGCTCGCCCTCGGCGTGATCTGCGGCTTCTTCGTGGCCCGCTTCCTGCGCCGCCACGAGCCCGAGGTCATGCGCAAGTAACCGGGTCCGTACGACCCCGAAGGGCGGCACCCCGTCAGGAGGGTGCCGCCCTTCGGCGTCCATGGGTACGAGGTCCGCGCCAGGCCTCAGTACGCGCTGTTGACGTTGTCGATCGAGCCGTACCGGTCGGCCGCGTAGTTGGCGGCCGCGGTGAGGTTGGCGACCGGGTCGTACTGGCTCCAGGCGGTGCCGGGGACGTGGTACGCGTCGAAGGTCGGCTTGATGATCTGGAGCAGACCGATCGACGGGACACCGTTCTGGGCGTTGATGTCCCAGTTGTTGATCGCGTTCGGGTTGCCCGAGGACTCCCGCATGATGTTGCGGTGCAGACCGTCGTAGGTACCCGGGATGCCCTTGTCGTGCATGATGTCCAGCGCGTGGCTGATCCAGCCGTGCAGGTTGTCGGCGTAGGTCTTCGCGACGACCTTCTTGACCTGCGGGCGCTGCGCGGACCGGCTCGCGGCCTTCTTCGCGGCGCGCTCCTCGGCGGCCTTCGCGGCGGCCTTCTCGGCGGCCTTCTTGGCGGCGGCCTTCGCCGCCGCCTTGCGCTTGGCCTCGGCCGCGGCCTTCTGCTTCGCCTCGGCAGCGGCCTTCTTCTGGGCGGCGGCCTTCGCGGCGGCCTTCTGCTGGGCCTCGATGGCCTCGACCTTCACGGAGGCCGCGGCGAGCCGGTCGGTGAGGGACGCCTTGACCTCGGTCACCTTCCCGGCCTCGTACGCCACGGGCGCCGCGGGGGCCTCGGCCGTGGTGGTCTCCGCGTTCGCGGGCACCACGGAGAAGGCGAGCGCGGCGGCACCGAGAGCGGAGACACCGGCGAGCGCGAGCTTGTGGGACTTGGTCAGCGCGCGACCGCGGCCGGGATTCAGGATGTGCTTGGGCATGGCTGGTGGACCTCTTCGAATAGCGCGGAGGTCGCTCGTGTCCGGCGGGGGAACCGTTTCGTCCGGCGGGGACGCGGATGCTTCCCACACGAACGCCACGGGCCGTGAGACCCGCGGCGCTGAGCGACGGCTGCCATTCTTAGCGGCCGCAAAATGGCCAGGCAAAGGTGTGACGTACGATCCTCGATAGTGGAGCCGGGAGGGGCAAATCCGGACAGACTGGAACGTCTTTCCCGTTGGGGCGGGCGTGCCTGTCTCCTATGGCCCTTCGTACGTGACGTGCGTCCTATGCGCCGGTTCACATCGCGGGCGCGGTGGACTCACCGCGAGTTGCCGCAGCAACGCTCTGTGTGAGCGGTCTCCTCCGCAAGGAGGAGATGGACGTCGCCGAACTCGTGCCACAGGTAGCGCTCGCGCACCGCCTCGTCGTACGCCCGGCCGACCGCCGCCCGCCCCGCCACCGCCTCCAGCATCAGCAGATGCGAGGCCTCCGGCTCGTGCAGCCCGGTCAGCAGCCCGTCCACCACCCGCACCCCGCGCTCGGGCGTGACCACCAGATCGGTCCACCCCTCCGCCGCCCGCACCACCCCGTCCGGCCCCGCCGCCGACTCCACGGCACGCACCGCCGTCGTGCCCACCGCGATCACCCGCCCGTCACCGGCCCGTGCCGCGTTGATCAGCCGCGCCGACGCCCCCGGCACCACGAACCGCTCCGGATACGGCGGCTCGTGCGCCTCCGCCGACGCCACCCCCGTGTGCAGCCTCACCGGAGCGAACTGCACCCCCCGGCTCACCAGCTC
This sequence comes from Streptomyces sp. NPDC006458, assembly GCF_040612135.1. Classification (NCBI taxonomy): domain Bacteria; kingdom Bacillati; phylum Actinomycetota; class Actinomycetes; order Kitasatosporales; family Streptomycetaceae; genus Streptomyces; species Streptomyces sp. NPDC006458. The sequence continues at coordinate 74,734 of NZ_JBEXPR010000032.1, forward strand.
CGCCACCAGCCGCGCGGTGAAGGGCCGCGCCGCGCTCGGCATCTCCGCGCTGCCCGCCCCGTCCGGCGAAGGCAGCGCGAACACCGTCTGGTAGACCGACAGCGGCTGATCCCGCTCCGTGTAGGAGTAGCGAATGGGCCGCCCGTGCGCGCCCAGCAGCCCCGCCACATCCGGATCGGAGGACCGCGCCCACCACAGCCGCTCACCGCGCTCGCTCAGCGGCGCCTCCAGCACCAGCCGGACCCCGCCCGGCAGCTCCACCTCAGTCCCCGCCCGCCTGCCCGTACGCGCGCGCGTGGAGCCCCGTCCGTCCGGGTCCCGCAGCTCGACCGCCCACCGCCCGTCGTCCCCGCGCGTGGAGAAGTGCACCACCACACGCGCGTGCCCGACCCACCCGTCCACCGCCGCCGCGAGCGTCGGCGAGGTGTTGACCACCAGCAGATCCCCGGCCCGCAGCAGCCGCGGCAGCTCCGCGAACGCGTGATGCGCCACCGCGCACCCCCGCGACACCAGCAGGCGTACGGCGTCCCGGTCCAGGCCCGGACCACGCTGCTCGGCCGGCACCCGCGCGGACAGCTCCGTCGGGACCCGCACACGCCCCAGCACGCTCCGGGAGACCCCAGGGGCGACGCTCATCGCGACCCCAGCAGGGCCCGTACGGTGAACCGGCCGCTCGGCGGTCGCTCCTCCAGCAGCCGCACGAACCCGGGCGCGACCTCCTCCGGCTCCGGCGTCCCCGACAGGTCCTCACCGGGCTCGGCCGCGGCCAGCATGTCCGTGCGCATGCCGCCCGGGTCCACCCACCACACCCGCAGGTCCGGCTCCTCCACCGCCAGCACCGCCGACAACTGGTCCAGGGCCGCCTTCGTCGCCCCGTACCCGCCCCACGTCCGGTACGCCTCCACGGCCGCGTCCGAGCTCAGGTTCACCACCGCCCCGGCCGCCGCCTGCCGCAGCAGCGGCAGCGCCTCCTGCACCAGGGCCAGCGGAGCCACCACATTGACCTCCAGCGCCGCCCGGAACGCGTCCAGGGGATGCGCCTCCAGCGACACCAGCGGCACCACACCCAGCGTCCCCGCGTTGTTCACCAGCAGATCGACGCCGCCCAGCCGCCAGGCCGCCGCCACCAGCTCCGCGCGGTGCCGCTCGTCCGTGACGTCCCCGGACAGCGCCGTCACGCGCGTGCCGTGCGCCGACACCGCGTCCGCCGCCTCCTTCAGCCGCCCCGCGTCACGCGCGTCCAGCACCAGATCCCAGCCCCGCCCGGCCAGCGCCCCGGCGAGCGCCCGCCCGAGCCCCTTCGAGGCTCCCGTGATGATCGCTACCGGCATGACCCGTCTCCCTCGTTCCGGCCGCCGCCGACCGGCGACCACCTCAACGTAGGAAGGGGACCGGCCCGGCCGCCTCGGACGCCGGCAGCAAGCGGGCAGGGCCCTTCGCCCTAGGACCGCCGCCCTAGGCGAGAGCCGTCACCGGTCGGATCCTCACTGTCACACCCCGCCGGTACCGTGAGGGCATGAGTCAAGGTCCCCGGTCCGGCCTCGCCGCGGTCAGCTCCGCGCTGCTCGCCATGAGCAGGCACCTGGAGGTGCGCGACGTCCTCAAGACGATCGTCGCCTCCGCCCGCGAGCTGCTCGACGCGCGGTACGCCGCACTGGGCGTCCCCGACGACCACGGCGGCTTCGCCCAGTTCGTCGTCGACGGCGTCAGCGAGGAGCAGTGGAGGGCCATCGGCCCGCTGCCCCGCCAGCACGGCATCCTCGCGGCGATGCTGCACGAGGCCAGGCCCGAGCGCCTCGCCGACGTCCGCAAGGACCCCCGCTTCGAGGGCTGGCCCGCCGCGCACCCCGACCTCTCGGACTTCCTCGGCCTGCCCATCCGCGACGGCGACGAGATCATCGGCGCCCTCTTCCTGGCCAACAAGAACTGCACGAAACCAGACGGCGACTGCGGCTTCACCGAGGAGGACGAGGACCTCCTCGCCCTCCTCGCCCAGCACGCCGCCATCGCCCTCACCAACGCCCGCCTGTACGAGCGCAGCCGCGAACTGACCATCGCCGAGGAGCGCTCCCGCCTCGCCCACGAGCTGCACGACGCCGTCGCCCAGAAGCTGTTCTCCCTGCGCCTGACCGCCCAGGCCGCCGCCGCGCTCGTCGACCGCGACCCCGCCCGCGCCAAGGGCGAGCTCCAGCAGGTGGCCGCCCTGGCCGCCGAGGCAGCCGACGAACTGCGCGCCGCCGTCGTCGAGCTGCGGCCCGCCGCCCTCGACGAGGACGGCCTCGTCGCCACCCTGCGCAACCAGGCCCAGGTCCTGGACCGCGCCCACCACGCGCGCGTGACCTTCGCGAGCCAGGGCGTACGGGCCCTGCCCGCCGCCCAGGAGGAGGCCCTGCTGCGCGTGGCCCAGGAGGCCCTGCACAACGCGCTGCGGCACTCGGGGGCCGAGCACGTCGACATCACCCTCGACCGCCGCGACGGCGGCGCCGTCCTGCGCGTCACGGACGACGGCAGCGGCTTCGACCCCCGGACGGTCCGACGCGCGGGACGCCACCTCGGCCTGGTCTCCATGCGGGACCGCGCGAGCGGGGTCGGCGGCGGCCTGTCGGTGGAATCGGCGCCCGGCAAGGGCACCACGGTCGAGATGGAGGTCCCCGGTGGCTGACCCGATCAAGGTGCTGCTCGTGGACGACCACCAGGTGGTCCGCCGGGGCCTGCGCACCTTCCTGGAGGTGCAGGACGACATCGAGGTCGTCGGTGAGGCCGCCGACGGCGAGGAGGGCGTCGCCCGCGCCGAGGAACTGCGGCCCGACGTCGTCCTCATGGACGTGAAGATGCCGGGCATGGACGGCGTCGAGGCACTGCGCCGGCTGCGCGAGCTGGCCAACCCCGCGCGCGTGCTGATCGTCACCAGCTTCACCGAGCAGCGCACGGTGGTCCCGGCCCTGCGCGCGGGCGCCGCCGGATACGTCTACAAGGACATCGACCCCGACGCCCTGGCCGGCGCCATCCGCTCCGTCCACGCGGGCCACATCCTGCTCCAGCCCGAGGTCGCCGACGCCCTGCTGTCCCAGGAGGAGGTCAACTCGGGCCAGGGGAGAGGCGGCTCGCTCACCGAACGGGAGCGGGAGGTGCTGGGCCTGATAGCGGACGGCCGCTCCAACCGGGAGATCGCCCGCGCCCTGGTGCTCTCCGAGAAGACGGTCAAGACCCACGTCTCGAACATCCTGATGAAGCTCGACGTGGCGGACCGTACGCAGGCGGCGCTGTGGGCGGTACGCCACGGAATGGCGGGTTGACGGCCGGGTCCTGAGCGGACGTGTGCGTTCCGGACGGCAATTCGGAGCGTTCCCCTCCGGTCTGAGATTCATACCGTCGTGGGAATATCACCCGGATGGCGCATCCTCCGGGGGGCGCCGGCGTTCTCCAGTGCGTGCCGCGGCGACTGCCGCGGCGACCGCAAGGAGGGCTTGAGAAGTGATGAACCTGAAGAAGGCAGCGGCCGTGACGATGGTGGCCGGTGGTCTGGTGGCCGCCGGAGCCGGGATGGCCTCCGCCACCGACGCACACGCCCACGGAACGGCCGAGCACTCTCCGGGTGTCCTCTCGGGCAACCTCGTCCAGGCCCCGGTGCACGTCCCGGTCAACGTGGTCGGCAACAGCGTGAACGTCATCGGCGTGCTGAACCCGGCGTTCGGCAACCTCGGCGTCAACAGCTGACCGCCGTCGGCTGAGCAGGGCCCCTCCCGTCACGGGCGACGAGAGGGGCCCGCCGTCCGTAACCGGCGCCCCATGAGCCGCGGGGCTTGCCGCCGCCCTCGCCTGCCTGCGGGGCATCGTCGGCCCCCCGCGCAGTTCCCCGTGCCCCATGAGCCGCGGGCATGCGTGCCGCCAGGGGCGGCGCGGGTGGGCACGGCGGCACCTCGTCGCGCCGAGTTGCGCAACCGCCCCGCCCTCAGCCGCAACGCCCTCCCCGCACGGCCGACCCTCAGCGCACCCCCCGCTCCCGCTCCTCCACATACGCGTTGTACGCGGCCACCTGAGCCCGCCGCCCCGTCCGCTCGACCGGCCGCAACGCCGCCCCCCGAGCGGCCATCTCGGACGCGCTCACCGCACCCCCGTGCCCGTTCTCGTACGCGAGCGACACCAGCAACCCCACCCGCTGCGCCAGCTCCAGCACCCGCACCGCCCGAGGCGGATACCCGGGCGCCAACACCTCCCGCCCCCGCTCGGCCCGCGCCCGATACGCGTCGAGCGCGGCCGCGGCCACCGGCCCCGACCCGGCGACATCCAGCCGCGTCAGCACCTCCGTCGCTTCCCGCAGGGCCTCCGCCAGCTCCCGCTCCGCCTCGGCCAGCGACGGCACATCGGCCGGCGGGGCCTCCCGCACGGGCAGACAGCGCCACGTCACCTCGACATGCACATCACCCGCGGGCCCGGCCTCGTACACCTCCGGCACCAGCCCCAGCGCCGCCCCGTGACAGACGACGGCCTCCTCCGCCTCCAGTGCCCGCGTATTGAACTCCGGCGGCCCGCTCAACCCCAGCGGATGCCCCGGCGCGGGCAGCGCCACCCGCAGCCCCCGCACCCCCAGACCCCGCAGCGCACCCAGCGCGAGCGTCAGCCCGACGGGCGCCGATTCGCCCGGCAACCCCTCCACCCGGTGCACGGCATCCGTGCCGACGATCGCCAGCACGGCGTCATCCGGCGAGACAAGTCCGGCAAGAAGGGCATTTCCCCAAGCGGCAAGGCGACCAGAGCGCGGTTCCGAAAGCATGCCTCCACCCTAAGGAACGCCCAAGCACCGGACCGATGGAACAGCCCGCCCGACCGGTGGCGTAGATTTCCTTGAGGGCTGCGCCCACCGCGCGGCGGACCGAGCCCACAGGCGAACGCGACAGCCGAGACCGGCCACACTGCAAGGGGAGACAACGCGCTCATGAGCGATGTTCTGGAGCTTCAGGACGTATCCGTGGTCCGTGAGGGCCGGGCTCTGGTGGACCAGGTCTCCTGGTCGGTCAAGGAGGGCGAGCGCTGGGTCATCCTCGGCCCCAACGGCGCCGGCAAGACCACCCTCCTGAATGTCGCGTCCAGCTACCTCTACCCCAGCAACGGCACCGCCACCATCCTCGGCGAGACCCTCGGCAAGCCCGGCACGGACGTCTTCGAGCTGCGCCCCCGCATCGGCGTGGCCGGCATCGCGATGGCCGACAAGCTCCCCAAGCGCCAGTCCGTCCTGGAGACCGTCCTCACCGCCGCGTACGGCATGACCGCCACCTGGCAGGAGGACTACGACGAGGTCGACGAGCAGCGCGCCCGCGCTTTCCTCGACCGCCTCGGCATGAGCGACTACCTGGAGCGGAAGTTCGGCACCCTCTCCGAGGGCGAGCGCAAGCGCACCCTGATCGCCCGCGCCCTGATGACCGATCCCGAGCTGCTCCTCCTCGACGAGCCCGCCGCCGGCCTCGACCTCGGCGGCCGCGAGGACCTGGTCCGACGCCTCGGCCGCCTCGCCCGTGACCCGATCGCCCCCTCCATGATCATGGTGACGCACCACGTCGAGGAGATCGCCCCCGGCTTCACCCACGTCCTGATGATCCGCCAGGGCAAGGTCCTCGCCGCCGGCCCGCTGGAGCTGGAGCTCACCTCCCGCAACCTCTCCCTCTGCTTCGGCCTCCCGCTCGTCGTCGAGCAGGTCGGCGACCGCTGGACCGCCCAGGGCCTGCCGCTGTCCTGATCGCCAACAGGCCCACGGGGCAATACCGTTCACACCCCGTCGCGCCCTGTCGGCGACCGCGGCGCGGACCTACCATGACCTTGTGAACGACATCGATGCCTGGGTGTGGTGGCTCATCGGCGCGACCGCGCTCGGAATCCCGCTCGTCATCACCGCCATGCCGGAACTCGGCATGCTCGCGGTGGGTGCAGTCGCCGCGGCCGTCGTGGCCGGCCTCGGCGGCGACGTCGTCCTTCAGGTCCTCGCCTTCGCCGTCGTCTCGGTCGCGCTCATCGCCGTCGTACGGCCCATCGCGAACCGGCACCGCAACCAACGTCCCCAACTAATCACCGGAGTGGAGGCGTTGAAAGGCAGGCAAGCCGTCGTCCTCGAACGCGTCGACTCCTCCGGCGGCCGGATCAAGCTGGCCGGCGAGGTCTGGTCGGCCCGATCCCTCGACACCGACCGCGCCTTCGACATCGGCGCGGAGGTCGACGTGGTGGACATCGAAGGCGCCACGGCGATCGTCATGTGAGCTTGTCAGCCATGGTGCGGCGCAACTGGACCGAACGCCCCACGGGGCAGCCGACGTTCTGACAGACTCGACCAGCAAGATCTTCGACAAACATAAGATCTGCCCAAAGCGCCGAAGCGGAGAGAGGTACGGGGAACTTCGATGGCGATCATCATCGTCCTGATCATTCTGGTGGTGTTGGTCTTCATCGCCCTGATCAAGACCATCCAGGTCATCCCACAGGCCAGCGCCGCCATCGTCGAGCGCTTCGGCCGCTACACGCGCACGCTGAACGCGGGCCTCAACATCGTCGTCCCGTTCATCGACACCATCCGCAACCGCATCGACCTGCGTGAACAGGTCGTCCCGTTCCCGCCGCAGCCGGTGATCACCCAGGACAACCTGGTCGTCAACATCGACACGGTCATCTACTACCAGGTCACCGACGCCCGCGCCGCGACGTACGAGGTCGCCAGCTACATCCAGGCGATCGAGCAGCTCACCATCACCACGCTGCGCAACATCATCGGCGGCATGGACCTGGAGCGCACCCTGACCTCCCGCGAGGAGATCAACGCGGCCCTGCGCGGCGTTCTCGACGAGGCCACCGGCAAGTGGGGCATCCGCGTCAACCGCGTCGAGCTCAAGGCCATCGAACCGCCCACCTCCATCCAGGACTCGATGGAGAAGCAGATGCGCGCCGACCGGGACAAGCGCGCCGCGATCCTCCAGGCCGAGGGTGTCCGCCAGTCGGAGATCCTGCGTGCCGAGGGCGAGAAGCAGTCCCAGATCCTGCGTGCCGAGGGTGAGGCCAAGGCCGCCGCCCTGCGCGCCGAGGGCGAGGCCCAGGCCGTGCGTACGGTCTTCGAGGCCATCCACGCCGGGGACCCCGACCAGAAGCTCCTCAGCTACCAGTACCTCCAGATGCTCCCCAAGCTCGCCGAAGGCGACGCCAACAAGCTCTGGATCGTCCCCAGCGAGATCGGCGACGCCCTCAAGGGCCTGTCCGGAGCCATGGGCAACTTCGGCGCCCAGATCCCCTCGCCCACGAACGGAACAGCCGCCGAACGCACCGAGAAGCCAAAGATCGACTGACCCTCCCGGAAAACGCGCAGTTCCCCACCCCCCTAAGGGGCGCGGGGAACTGCGCGAAAGGGCGATGAACAACCCGCGGTCGAAGGCCGGTCCTGGACCCCACGTTCCCTTCCGGGGGCGCGGGGAACTGCGCGAAAGGCCACGAACAACCCGCGGCCGAGGACCAGTTCAAGGCCCACAGCCGCTGGATCAGGCAGCGTCCAGAGCAAGCCAGTCAGGCAGCGCGGCAAAGTCCTCGGCCCCCAGCGCCAGCAGCATCGCGTCCTGAGGAGTCGGCTCGAACGGCTCCCTCAGCAACGGCATCCCCGCCTGCTCGGGAGTCCGGTCCGCCTTGCGGTGATTGTCCTCCGCACACGAGGCCACCGTGTTCAGCCACGTGTCCCGCCCACCCTGCGCCCGCGGCACCACGTGGTCCACGGTCGTCGCCCTGCGCCCGCAGTACGCGCACCTGTGCCGGTCCCTGACCAGCACACCCCGCCTCGACCACGGAGCTTGTCTTCGGAAGGGCACCCTCACGTACCTGCACAGCCTGATCACCCGGGGCGCGGGTATGTCGACCGCGACTCCCCGCATACGCAGCTCGGGGTGGGCCTGCTCGACGACGGCCTTGTCCTGGAGCACCAGAACGACGGCTCGGTTCAACGTCACCGTCGACAGCGGCTCGAAGCTCGCGTTGAGTACCAGCGTGTCCCGCATACCAGCCCACCTCCCGTGTGCACCGGCCCACCCCCTGGCGGGCTGGGAACAACTCTGGCCGGGCACGCCGAGATGGACAACGCAATATCTGCTGCTCCACGAGGGCTGACCCTCATGGCCCCCGGCAACAAAAATGCCCGCCCCTGATCACTTCCATGACCAGGGACGGGCAAACGTTCAATGAACGTCAGCCTTCGGCGGGCACCTCGTACTCAGCGACGAGCTGGGCACGCGCGATCGCGTGGAACCGCAGATTGAAACCGACGGCGGCGGGCGAGGCATCCGCATCCGGACCGAGTTTCTCCTGATCGACGGCGTACACCGTGAACACGTACCGGTGCGGCCCGTCCCCGGGCGGTGGCGCCGCACCACCGAAGTCCTTCGTCCCGTAGTCGTTGCGCACCTGTACGGCGCCTTCCGGCAGCCCCTCGAACTTGCCGCTGCCCGCACCCGTCGGCAGCTCCGTCACGGAGGCCGGGATGTCGAAGACGGACCAGTGCCAGAACCCGCTGCCGGTCGGCGCGTCGGGGTCGTAACACGTCACGGCGAAGCTCTTGGTCTGCGGCGGGAAGCCCTCCCACCGCAGCTGCGGCGACGTGTTGCCGGCCGCGTGGACCTGAGCGTCCTTGAGGGTCGCGCCCTCCTCGACGTCCTCGCTCGTGACCGTGAAGGACGGCACGGGCGGGTGGAAGTCATGGGGGAGCGGCCGCCTCTTGAGCTCGGTCACCTCGGTACCTCCTGAATCGGTTCCTTCAGTCGGATCCGAGCCTAGAACCAGTTGCGCTTGCTGCCGACCTCGGACAGCCACTGGTTGAGGTACGCAGTCCAGTCGGTTCCCTGGTAGTCGTTCAGACCCACCTGGAACGAGCGGAAGGTGTCGCTGCCCTCGCTGAACAGACCCGGCTTCTTGTCCATCTCCAGCACCACGTCCATGGCCTGCGCGTCGGCGACGAAGCTCAGCTCGACCTGGTTCAGCCCCCGGTACTGCTGCGGCGGGAGGAACTCGATCTCCTGGTAGAACGGCAGCTTCTGACGCGTGCCGCGGATGTGGCCGCGCTCCATGTCCGCGTTCTTGAAGCGGAAGCCGAGCTGGATGAACGCGTCCAGGATCGCCTTCTGCGCGGGCAGCGGGTGCACGTTGATCGGGTCCAGGTCACCCGAGTCCACCGCGCGCGCGATGGCCAGCTCGGTCGTGACACCGATGTGCATGCCGCGCAGTGGCTGGCCGTCGATCGTGGTGACCGGCGTCTCCCACGGGATCTCCAGCCCGAACGGCACCGTGTGCACCGAGCCGGCCTGCAGCTCGAAGGCACCGCCCAGCCGCAGCTTGGTGAACTCGATGTTCTGCTTGTACTCCTGGTCCTGGCCCTCGACCTCGACCTGCGCCTGGAGCCCGACGGAGAGCCCCTCGATCTGCTGGTTGACGGAGCCGCCCTGGATGCGCACCTCGCCCTGGACGACACCGCCCGGCACCACGTTGACCTCGGTCAGCACCGTCTCCACCGACGCGCCGCCGGCTCCCAGGCTCGCGAGCAGCTTCTTGAACGCCATGACTCTCCTTGTAAGACGAGTGGACCCTTGATCCCCTTGACACTGAAAACGCGCACCGGCCGTGGCCGGTTCCGCCCCCTCACCCTGGCAAGCCGGAAGCCCCCTGACCACCCCGCCGCACGGACCCGCCTCCACTACTCTCGGACGGCGTGATCGCGCCCCCCGACCGTACGCCCCTGCCCAGGGACTTCTTCGACCGCCCCGTCCTCGAGGTGGCCCCAGATCTCCTGGGCCGTGTCCTCGTACGCGCCACCCCCGGCGGCCGGATCGCCCTCCGTCTTACAGAGGTGGAGGCGTACGACGGCCAGAACGACCCGGGCTCCCACGCCTACCGGGGCCGCACACCCCGCAACAGCGTGATGTTCGGACCGCCCGGCCATGTGTACGTCTACTTCACCTACGGCATGTGGCACTGCTTGAACCTCGTCTGCGGCCCCGAAGGCCGGGCGAGCGCCGTACTGCTCCGCGCGGGCGAGATTCTCGAAGGTGCCGAGCTGGCCCGCACCCGTCGACTCTCGGCCCGCAACGACAAGGAACTCGCCAAAGGCCCGGCCCGCCTCGCCACCGCCCTGGACGTGGACCGCTCCCTCGACGGCACCGACGCCTGCACACCCGATGACACACCGCTGCGCATGCTCCCCGGCGCGCCCGTCGACCGCGACCAGGTACGCCACGGTCCCCGCACCGGAGTCTCCGGCGACGGCGCCGTCCACCCCTGGCGCTTCTGGATCGCCGACGACCCGACCGTCAGCCCCTATCGCGCGCATGTGCCCCGCCGGCGCCGAGCTTGACTCGCCTTCGCGAGGTGCGTAATGTGGCCCGAGCCGCTTGAACCGGGTACGGCGTTCGCCTGCAGCCGGAAGCGGCCAAACCACTACCTACGACATCCCCTCGGCGGGACGTTTTCGGCATGCCCGCATGCCCGAATTCGAACTCGCGGGACTCGATTATGAGTCGGTCAGGGAATGAGCTAACGTAGTGAATGTCGAAAGGCCGCCGGGCAAAAGCCCGAAAGCCAACGGCAAATCCCGCTGACAGGGAATCGGATCAGAAAAGGATCTGATAGAGTCGGAAACGCAAGACCGAAGGGAAGCGCCCGGAGGAAAGCCCGAGAGGGTGAGTACAAAGGAAGCGTCCGTTCCTTGAGAACT